>USCU01000130.1 GCA_900553335.1 uncultured Ruminococcus sp.
GATGAAACCTTGGCATATGAAAAGATAAAAGAGCAGGTATTAAAGCTGAATCCCGATGCTGAAGCAAGGAGGATTAAGAAATTTATATTAGGATAGGAGGAATTGTCATGGAAGCTTTTGAAAAGGCAAAAGATTTTATTTACCGAAATGCAAGACCTGTTGATTTGGCTTGTTTTCAGTATCATTTCGAGGGCGGCGAAAAGGAAAATGTCTTAAACGCTCTTTCTTACTATCAAAACGATGACGGAGGCTTCGGACACGCACTTGAACCTGATTGCTGCAACCCTAATTCAAGCCCTGTACAGACATGGGCGGCAACGGAAGTCCTTCGTAAAATTGGTTTCGCTGATAAGGATAATCTGTTAATAAAGGGTATTCTAAAGTACCTCGAAAGCGGAGTTGATTTTGACAAAGATCATAATCAATGGCTCAATGTCATTCCAAGCAATAATGATTATCCTCACGCAATTTGGTGGGGATATGGGCAAAACGGCAGTGATTTTAAATATAATCCGACAGCTTGTCTTGCCGGATTTATTATTAAATTTGCTGATAAGGAAAGCAGTCTTTACAAAAAGGGCTGTGAAATCGCAGGAGAAGCTATCCATTGGTTTTTAGAAAACGCACCGTTTACCGAAGTGCATGTAACATCGGGTTTTATTCGGCTGTATGAATATCTTGCCGCAGCAGAAGCTGAGGTGGCTGATATGGATTTGTTTGTGGCAAAGCTAAAAGAGCAGGTGAGTTTTAATATCTGTTATGACACAAAAAAGTGGGGCAAGGAATATGTTACCATGCCTTCTGATTTTATTGAAAGCAAGAACAGCATTTTTTATTCGGATCATTCGGAAATCGCAAGCGAGGAGGGCAGATTTATAGCCGAAAGTCAGCTTTCGGACGGTTCATATCCCATTCCTTTTGTTTGGTGTACCGAATATAAGGAGCAGGAAATCGCTTTAAATCGGTGGAAGTCCGATATTGTAATAAAAAATATGCTGTTTCTAAAAAATATAAACGATGAAAAGGAGGTTATAAAATGAAAATGAAATTAACTCATGTAAAGGCATCAGTTACTGATCTTGAAAGATCTCTCAAATGGTATACAGAGGTTTTAGGTTTTGAGGTAGAAAGCAAATTCCCAGAGGATAAGCCTGTTTACTATCATTTTAAAAATAACGGCGGAGCAATTTTTGCAATAGGTGTAGCCGAAAAAGTTATCCCATACGAACGATATAACTTTATGCCGGAAGATGTGGACAAGCTTTGGGAAGAGCTTAAAGATAAGGTTACTGTGATCGAACCGCTTTTTGATACGCCTTGGGGCACCAGAAAGTTTACTATAGCGGATCCTGACGGTAATGAGATTGGATTTTATAGAGATTGACAGATTAAATTGATATGATACTTTAAAAGGTGAAATTGCAAGATGCAATTTCACCTTTTTTCCACTTGCGAAATTTAAGCGGTTATGGTATCATAAAGAGGAATAACAACAATTAGATGCGCCTGCCTATATAGGTTGCAGGGCTAAAGCCCCACATCGTTTGTTGGATGACGGGGCAAAGCCCTATATTGAAAATATCTTTGTGAAGTTAAGGAGCTAAAAAAATTGCTGTATACTGATTTGATTTTTATATATGCATTTTTGCCGATAACGGTTTTGCTTACAATGTGTGACAGAAGCACCGAGTATAAAAATCTTATTTTGGTTTTGTCAAGTGTTGTTTTCTTTTCATGGGGGAAACCGTTTTACATATGTCTTTTGTTTTTATCATCGGTGTTTGACTGGATATTTGGTTTTTTGGCCGGTTCAAAGCCGGGAGCTGTAAAGCTTACCGGAGTTCTGCTGTCAGCGGCAATGAATATTTCGCTGTTTGTTGTTATAGGCTATAACTTTTTGTTTTTGTCAACACCGCTTTCTTTAGAGCATATAATAATTCCTGCCGGAATGGCGTTTTATTCGATTAGGGGATTAAGCTATGTATTTGACGTTGCGTTCGGAAGAATAAGTGTTGAGAAAAATCTGTTTTGTCTGATGACTTATATTATAAATTATACTCTTTTTCTGGCAGGGCCGATTGTCAGATACGGCGACATCAAGGAACAGATAAGATTTAGAGTCATAACAGGTAAAAAGCTTAATGACGGCATAACACGGTTTATAGTGGGACTTGGTAAGGCAAGCATTGTTGCCGCAGCTCTCGGATATGTAAAAAGCGTGGGACTTGATGTTACAAACATGACGTTTTTCGGAGCGTTTTTTGGTATGGCGGCATTTGCAGCTCAGGTTTATTTTATGTTTTCCGGATATACAGATATGGCTTTGGGACTCGGACTTTTAAACGGTTTTGAATATGATGAAAACTTTTTGCCTCTTAATGTAAAAAACGGAGTTACCGGAGCAGTTTCAGGTTTTAATCATACGCTTATTAGATTTGTAAATGATTCTCTTATAAGTCCTCTGTCAAAATCTCCGCTGTCGGCTTTTGCGGCAACGCTCGCTTGTTCGGTTCTTGTAGGACTTTGGTACGGATTCGGAAAACAGTATATAATTTTCGGACTATATTTTGGAATGTTTGTAGTAATCGAAACCTTGGGATTAAAAAAACTGATTTCAAAGCTTCCGAGAGTTATTTCGGGGATTTATACGCTTACAGTTATATTCTTTGGCTGGAGCATAGTTTACTTTTCAAGCTTCAATGATTACAAGACATGGTTTTCGGCGCTTATGATGAAAAAGGAACTAGTATCAGACGCTCTTTTAAACGAAATTTTTGCATACTGTGCGCTGCTTGTTTTTGCAGTGTTTATGCTTACGCCTTTTAAGGATAGGCTTAAGCTTGCAGTTCAAAATGCTGCCGTAAAAAGCGAAAGAGCATATGGGGTTATCAGAGTTCTCACAACAGCAGGTCTTTTGGTGGTGCTTTTGATGAGTACAGCATCAAGGGTAGTTTATTAATACGAGGCTATTATTATGGATGAAAATAAAAAGAACAAACTTAATATGTCTTATGACGAGATTATAAAAAATGCGTCTGTTCATATTGAAAACTCTGAGGACAAGAAAAGTGCAGCGACTGACAACGCGCTTAAAAGCATGGGCGATGACGCTAAGAGAGGTCAGTTCGATTTCATCAACGTAGCTGTTATAGGACTTGTTATTTTGATACTTGGACTTAGCTTTGCGCTTTTGAGGGATACGGGAGATCCTGATTCAGAAGCAGTAAAACCAACAGTTATGGGACTTTATGACGGAAGTTATACGTCTTATCTTTCAAGGAGCTATGAAAACGCACTTCCCGGCAAATCAATTCTTGCGAGTGTAAACGGCTTCTTTTCAAACATTTACGGCGCAAAGAAATACAACACCCATCAAAACTTCATAGCGCCGCTGGATGAAAACGGAAATCCGATAAACGTCCTTACGGCAGCGTCAACCACTACTACGACTACGACAACTCAATATACAGGAAGAACGTCAAATACGACTAAAAAAATCAATCGAAGTGATATGTTTATCGGACCTCAGACAAATCTTTGGACGACAACAACCAGAAAGACAACCACTACAGAAGTTACGACTACCTCCGAGGAAGTAACTACTGAACTTACTACAACTGAAGAAACAACCGCCGAAGAGGAAGAAACACAGGCTACGACAACTGTAAAAATTGACCTTGAGGATGTAATATTTACAAAGGACGAAAGCGGAAAACTCACCTTTGATTATGTTATCGAGGAGGATTTTGACGTAACTGAATACTCGAAGGTATTACTTTCCTATGAGTTTTTTGGACAGACGCAGGGATATTTTATTCGTCCGTATATAGAATACAGAAACAAAAATACAGGAGAAAATGTCAATCCGATAAAGGGTACGGCAGAATTTGACGTAAGCCGTATAAACGAAAACATAAAGATAGGAATACGGTTTATTGCAAGAACAAATTCAGACATTAAAGAAAATGATGTGATAAGCGTTAAGCTTCATTACGGCTTGGGAAGCTTGGCATAGAGGATTTTTAAAGGCCGGCGATGACATCAAAAGGCGTTTTCGGGAAGTTTTTGTTAGCAAAGGAATGATTTATGAAAAGCGGATTTATATATTC
>USCU01000131.1 GCA_900553335.1 uncultured Ruminococcus sp.
ACGAGATTGCCTCTTGTCTCGTGGGCTCGGAGATGTGTATAAGAGACAGGATAATTACACCCCAAAGAGGCGAAATGCTAAGGCTTGTGACGCTTGCAAAGGCAAATTCAAGCGAGAAGCTTTCACAAAAAATTGGAATAAAAAGCAAATACATTTCAGCGCTGGAACAGCTTCGTGATCTTCTCGGACTTGAAAAAACGCCCGAATTTATAGAATGCTATGACATTTCAAACCTTGCGAGCGAAAATATGGTAGGCGGAATGGTAGTATTTAAAAACGGCAAACCGCTCAAAAAAAACTACAGAAAATTCACTATCAAAACAGTTTTTGAGCAAAACGACTACGCTTGTATGCAGGAGGTTTTAAGAAGGCGGCTGTCCCATCTCAATGACAAAGAGGACGAGAGCTTTTCTACCGTTCCCGATTTGATTTTTTTAGACGGAGGAAAAGGTCATGTAAATGCAGTTGAAGAAGTTTTGCGGGAAATGTCGCTTGATATTCCGCTTTTCGGACTTGTAAAGGATTCAAAGCACCGCACCCGTGCCATTGCGACAAGCGGCGGAGAAATAAGCGTTTCAAGGTTCAAAGAAGCCTTTAATCTTATCACAAACATTCAGGACGAAGTGCACAGATATTCTGTTGCATTTCAGTCGTCAAAGCACAAGAAAAAAACCTTTGCGAGCGAGCTTACAACTGTCAAAGGCGTAGGCGAAGCAAAGGCGAAAAAGCTTATTATGGAATTTAAAACAAAAAGCGGGCTTAAAGCGGCAACATTAGAGGATATAAAAAAATCCGCAGGCGTTAATGATGAAACGGCGGCGGCTCTGATGAAAGTTATAGAACAGATGAGTGATGAAAAAATTTAAGAATGCGGAATTGTCGATAGTCAAAAAAAGCGTATGTACCAATCAGCACATACGCTTTTGCAATTAAATTGAGATACCGTCTGTTTTTTCTGAATTTCTTGCTCTGCTATACTTCACAATAAATGAGAATTACAGCATTGAGTTAGTCGATATTCGCATTTATTTCTTTTAATATCTCAACGACTTCTATATCTCCGTCTACAAGCACTTCTGTTATTGGCTCATGACCGTCTTCATTTGGACCGTTTAACCAATATATCTCTGCCAATCTGAGATTTTGTTCCTCGGAAATCGTTCCGTCAAAGCATTTATAAGCATCTCCATAATAACAATTTCCGTTGACCTCTATTTTTGCAACACAGTAAGTAGGACGTCCGATACGGGCAAAATATTCACCCCACCGTTCAGCTTCCTCATATGTTTTGGAAACATACAATGCAGCCATACGAGACGGATACTGCGGATACTTTTCCTTTCGGACCTTTTCCAATGCCAGTTCACGAAGAGCAACATCGACATTATGGGTTAATTCTACCCCCTTATACTTTTCGGGGTTTTGGTAAATATCCTCAACTGTACTCATCTGTGCATACACACGATCGTACACGCCATTAGGGTGTTTTTCATCCAATACAAAGTGCTGCCCAACTTGTTTGGGTTTGTCTGAAACAACATGATAAAAATACATAAATCCTCCTGATTATAATAAAATTAGTCAATAAAACCGTTAAAGCCTATTTTTACAGATAAATAAAACATTTTTCTCACCTCCCCAAGAGGGTCTGACGGATATAAAAGTTAGGTTGATTTCGTTTTAAAATTCTATCGCACCTGCTGTGTCTTCGTTTAAAATAACATATCTGATGCGAATGGAGGCATTATTATCATGTTCAGAAATCAGAGAAGCTTCATGCTTTTGCAAAAAATCAGGTCATCTCGTTTTTACATAGCAATTTGTCAAGCACATCACTGAGTATATCATAAAATATTGCTAATATCAAGCCCTTATTCGGATTGCGCGATTATTAATAAATGCTTTGTAAACGCTTGAAAATCTTGCAAACAAAAACGATATAAGCTTTAATCAGCTTGTTGTTCAATGCTGTGAATATGCGTTGGAGAATTTGGGTGAGAACCGTAAAAACAAGAAAGAAAGCGCAAATTAACCGAATAGCACAAAAATGTAGGAATTATCGGTAAAATTATCATTAAACTCATGCAATTTTTTCTAAAAGGCTTGCATTTTCAAGCTGAATGGTGTAAAATATAACCATGAAAATTTTTAGGAGGTATATTAATTATGGCAGTTAAAGTCGCAATTAATGGTTTCGGCCGTATTGGTCGTCTTGCATTCAGACAGATGTTTGGTGCAGAGGGTTACGAAGTAGTTGCTATCAACGATCTCACAAAGCCTTCAATGCTTGCAAATCTTTTAAAGTATGACACCGCACAGGGTGGTTATTGCGGAACAATCGGCGAAGGTCTTCACACAGTAGAGGCTGACGACGAGGCTAATACAATCACAGTTGACGGCAAGACTCTTCAGATTTACGCTAAGGCAAACGCTGCAGAGCTTCCTTGGGGAGAGATCGGTGTAGACGTTGTACTTGAGTGTACAGGTTTCTACTGCTCAAAGGATAAGAGCCAGGCTCACATTGATGCCGGCGCTAAGAAGGTTGTTATTTCTGCTCCTGCAGGAAACGACCTTAAGACAATCGTTTTCTCTGTAAACGAGAACACTCTTACAAGCGAGGACAAGATCATTTCTGCTGCTTCATGTACAACAAACTGTCTTGCACCTATGGCTGATACACTTAACAAGTATGCTGAGATCCAGAGCGGTATTATGTCAACAATCCACGCTTACACAGGCGACCAGATGATTCTTGACGGTCCTCACAGAAAGGGCGACCTCAGAAGAGCAAGAGCAGGTGCTGCTAACATCGTTCCTAACTCAACAGGAGCTGCTAAGGCTATCGGTCTTGTAATTCCTGAGCTTAACGGAAAGCTCATCGGTTCTGCACAGAGAGTTCCTGTTCCAACAGGTTCTACAACAATCCTTACTGCTGTTGTTAAGGGCGAGAACGTTACTAAGGAAGGCATCAATGCTGCTATGAAGGCTGCTGCTTCCGAGAGCTTTGGCTACAACGAAGATCCTATCGTTTCTTCTGACGTAATCGGAATGAAGTACGGTTCACTCTTCGACGCAACACAGACAATGGTTTGCGAGCTTGGAAACGGACTTTATGAGGTACAGGTTGTTTCTTGGTATGACAATGAGAACTCATACACAAGCCAGATGGTAAGAACAATCAAGTACTTTGCTGAGATCGACTAATTTTGATTTCATAAACCAAAAGCCTATCCTCATCGGATAGGCTTTTTTGTTGCACAGATACACATAACAAGAAAGCGACAACAAGATTCGTTGCCGCTTTTGCTATTATCTTTTTATTTCAAGCTCAGAAAAACTTTTGTAAACAACTAAATTAATAGCTGACCGTCATCTGAACTCTTGGATGTCCGTCCGAAGAATCGTCAATAACCTTTGCATTTTCAATAGTTATCGGAGAGGTCGGAACTGAAAGCTCCTTGGTCGAAGAATATTTCCTCTCAATCTTTAGGAACTCGTCTACGACCTTCATTCCCTCTTCGTCAACCTTTCCAAAAGCTGCGTACTGTCCGTCCAAGAACGAACAATCACCATAACAAATAAAAAACTGCGAAGAAGCGGAATCATAGCTCTTTGATCTTGCCATTGAAACTACTCCTCTTTGATGCGACATGGTATTTGTTGTGACACCATTCAGCGAAAACTCTCCTTTTATGGTTTCTTCAGATCCGCCGCTTCCATCTCCCTTAGGGTCACCGCCCTGAGCCATAAAGTTATCCATAACTCTGTGAAAAGTAAGCCCATCATAAAATCCGTCATTTACAAGATCTGTAAAGTTTTGCACTGTTATAGGCGCATATTCAGGATAGAGCGTTATAACAAAATCCTTTTCATTTTTGCCGCATCCGCTAAAGCAAAGCGCTGAAAATGCAATTGCCGCAGCGGTCAAAATTTTTAAAAATCTCATACATACCTCCATAAATATTTTTCCAATTAATGTTTTGCTCTCTCTTTTGCCCTTAAAGTATTTGAAAGAGTTCTTTTTCTGATTCTTATACTTTTCGGAGTAACCTCTAATAGCTCATCGTCTGCTAAAAACTCCAAGCCTGTCTCTTAT
>USCU01000132.1 GCA_900553335.1 uncultured Ruminococcus sp.
CGTCGGCAGCGTCAGATGTGTATAAGAGACAGGACTTGAACCTGTCAATGCGTTAAAAAGCGTTGTTTTACCGCAGTTTGGATTTCCTGCAAGAGCTATTTTAATACTCACTATAAAATCTTTCCTTTCTGTCTGATTCAAAGTTACTTAATGCTAACTTATGATCAAAAAAATTATTCACATTCAATATTTTCAGCGTCAGCTTTTCTCAATGACAGCTCATAGCCTCTTACCGTAACTTCGATAGGATCGCCGAGAGGTGCTACCTTTCGAACATAAACCTCAACGCCTTTTGTTATGCCCATGTCCATGATCCTGCGCTTAACTGCACCTTCACCGAGCAGTTTTTTTACTACTACCGTCTGACCAATTTTTGCTTCCTTTAAAGTCATAGCTTCTCCTCCTTAAATAAATTAACATCCGCTCTCAATCATTCCATCACAAAATCCCAAAAACGATAACCTGTGATGCAATGAAACAGCAGTCGCTAAAAAAAAAATCAAGTGAAACCCGCCGCCTATAGAGGCGGGACATCTTAATTCAGTTATATCAAATCATAATCTTGTTAGCCATTTCACGGCTTATAGCAATTCTGGATTCTTTTATATTAACAATAACGTTTCCGCCGATTTCATTTATAACGGTAACCATCGCACCTACTACAAATCCAAGCGTTTCAAGATGAAGTCTTATATCAGCAGATCCGCCAACCTTTTTTATTATATTTTCTTCTCCCTGTTGAGCTAGTGAAAGCGGCATCATAAAAGTTCTCCTTAGACACAAAATAGAAATTAGCACACGCTAACCTATTACTAGGTTAGCATCAACTAACCTAAAAGTCAAGCACTTTTTAAAAGTTTGTGATTTTAGACAAACGGCAACTATTTTGCACAGTCGAATACTGACACTTTGTACAAACCCGTATAAAGTATAACTAAATTAAGATGTCCTCCAACCTCTATAGGCAGCGGGTTCCACTTAAATCTTTCAGCAGAGGGATCGGGTCCCACACTGAAAACATTGAATAACGGATATACACCCCTTATTGAAAAATGCTTAAATATGTCTTAATTCTACTGGTGATTAACAAAAATATAATATATAATAACCTTAAGGGAAAATAGCTTGCCGCTGTTTTATCGTACATTCGCACGATTCGGCTGCCGCCGACACTTAAGAACATTAAATCATTAATTTGCGGCTTTGCCGACCATTGCGATAAATCGCAATTAAATTATGATTTAATAATATAAAAATTATATCAGGAGGATTTATATGAAAATTACAAACCCTATTATAAAAGGTTTTTATCCCGATCCATCGTGCTGTGAGGCAAACGGAAAATATTATCTTGTATGCAGCACTATGCAATACTTCCCCGGTGTTCCGATTTTTGAAAGCGAGGATCTTATAAACTGGAAGCAAATTGGCAACTGTTTTACAAGAGATAGTCAGGTAAACCTCAATAAGGTTCAAAGCTCCAGCGGAGTTTTTGCTCCTACTATAAGATATTACGACGGTGTATTTTATATGACAACAACAAACAATGAAACGCACCAGAACTATTATGTAAGCACTGACAACATATACGGAGAGTGGTCTGAACCTATATATGTAGATCAGGACGGAATAGACCCATCGCTTTACTTTGAAAACGGCAGAGCATATTTTATGTCAAACGGCTCTGACGATGATGGCGTTCATGGAATTGTACAATGTGAAATAGACATTAAAACCGGTAAAAAACTTTCTAAAAGCAAAACGATCTGGCAAGGCTCAGGCGGAAGATACCTTGAAGGACCTCATATGTATAAAATAAACGGAAAGTATTATCTTGTTGCCGCAGAGGGCGGAACTGAGTACGGTCATATGGTTACTTATGCCGTATCCGATTCGCTGTTCGGAGAGTTTGTCGGATACCCCAACAACCCGGTTTTAACGAATAGGAACTTGGGCGGGTATCAAGTTCAAGGCGTCGGTCACGGCGACCTAGTAAAAGACAAAAACGGAAACTGGTGGATGGTTCATCTTGGCTTCAGGCAGATAGACAGATGGCTTACATATCATCACTTAGGAAGAGAAACATTCTTAACTCCTGTTGAGTTTCATGATGACGGATGGTTCACGGCGGGGATAAACGGAACTACTCCCACCCAATTTGAAACAGACAAATTCGACGATAATACCGTTCAGGAGAATAAAACGCTTTACACATTTGAAAATACTGATTTTGACTTGGAATGGTGCTATATAAGAAATCCAAAGAGAGAAAACTACTCTTTAAAAAAAGACTGCGCTACGCTTTACGGAACCGATATAACGCTTAATGATGTTGACTCCCCTACATTTATAGGGATAAGACAAAAGGATTTTGTATGCGACATTGAATGCGAAGTCAGAATTGATGCAGGCGAAGGCGGAATAACAATATTTATGGACGAAAATCAACACTATGATGTTGCGATAAGAAAAACACAAAATGGCTATGAAGCAATTTCACGTCTTACGATCGGCGAAGCTGTGTGTATAAAAAAATCAGTTCCTATTAATAGCTGTAGGGCAAAGCTTAAAATAACAAGCAACAATTACAGCTACAACTTCTTCCTTGTAACCGAAAATGATACTCCGCTCGGATATGCACAAACAAGATATCTTTCAACAGAAGTTGCAGCAGGCTTCACAGGAGTTTTCATAGGTCTTTACGCTACGGGAAACAATAAAGCTGAGTTTAAAGATTTTAAAATCAACTATAAATAGAGAACAAATATCAATCAAGCGGCCTTTACAAGGTCGCTTTTTTGACATTTTTCGACAAATTTCCAGCATATTTACAAATATATTTTATATATAGTTGACAAAAACTGCTATATAATGTTAAAATTAATTTACAACATAAATTTACATAATATTACTTAATTTTAAAGGCGGTTATCTAATGTACATAGCACATATAAATGAGAACGATGGCAGCATACAATCAGTTAGTGAACATTGCCTTACAACAGCACGCCTAGCAGAAC
The DNA here is from genome assembly GCA_900553335.1 of uncultured Ruminococcus sp. Lineage (GTDB taxonomy): Bacteria > Bacillota > Clostridia > Oscillospirales > Ruminococcaceae > UMGS1601. The sequence goes on from USCU01000132.1 coordinate 3,021, forward strand.
AATACTCTGTAGAACAACTCAAACGTGTAGTATTTGCTATGGGAGTATTGCATGACATAGGCAAGTATCAAAGTTCCTTTCAAAAGAAAATAACTTTAAATAAAAATATACGGGTAGAGCATTCGACCTGCGGAGCGATCGCTGCCAAAGAAAAATACAGCTATCCGCTTTCGCTGATTATGCAGTATTGTATTGCGGGACATCACTCCGGTATTCCTGACGGCGGCTCATATGACCATACTGATGATATGCCAACGCTTTACGGAAGATTGAGGCGAAGCTTTGAAGATTATTCAGCATATAAAAGCGAGCTTGATCTTCCTGACATTGACGAAAATAAGTTTAATAATTTTTTAGTACAAGGCTGTAACAGTCAAAAGGATTTAGTAGAAAAATTTTCTTTTTTGACAAGATACTGTTTTTCATGCCTTACCGATGCAGATTCAAACGATACTGCTGAATTTTGCAATGGACAAAGTGACCGGGAGCTGGTATCGGATTTTGAACAATGCTTGAAAAAAATCAATCACAGGCTTTCGTCTTTTTCATGTACAACTGAGCTTCAAAAAACTCGTTCTCTTATTCAACAGCAGGTATACAGTAAAACAAATATTGATTCCGAAATATATCTCATGAATATGCCGACAGGAAGCGGAAAAACGCTTTGCAGCATGAAGTTTGCACTAGAACGTGCATTAAAAACAGGCAAACGAAGAATAATTTATGTAATCCCTTACAACAGCATTATAGAGCAAACCGCAGAACAGTTTGAAAACCTGTTTGGAAGTGACGCCCAGATTTTAAGACATCAGTCTACTTTTTCATATGATGATTTGGATATTGACGAGGACTATAGAAATGTTATGCGACACGCATCTGAAAATTGGAATGCTCAAATAATAATTACTACTGCTGTACAATTCTTTGAATCGGTATATGCTAACAAGCGAGGTAAGCTCCGCAAAATGCACAATATGTCAAACAGTATTATCGTTTTTGACGAAGCTCACTTAATGCCAGAAAAATACCTTCAGCCCTGTCTTAGAGTAATATCGTATATCAC
>USCU01000133.1 GCA_900553335.1 uncultured Ruminococcus sp.
GCTTTATAAGGTGTCAATCAATACCTTGCTCGGTTCTCCGAGAGAACTCATTTGTCAATGTTGCGGTATGCCGTTAGAAGATGAGATTATCAGCAGAGAGAAAGACGGCTTTATGAATGAAGATTATTGCAAGTGGTGTTATGCCGACGGCAATTATATGTACAGCGATATGGATGATTTGATTAATGTCTGCGTCAAAAATATGACTGACGAGGAACATTCCGAAAAAGAGGTGCGTGAGTATCTGTTGAGAACACTCCCGAAGCTCGACTATTGGAAAAGATATAAGGAACTCGGCGGAAACAAGGCTTTTGAGAAATTTATAAGAAAAAATAAATGGACGAATGATTACGGACTTTTTATGGCGCTTAAGTTTGCCCATGACGGCAAGGCATGGTACGAGTGGGAGGATGAGCTAAGGCTTTGTAAGAAAGACGCCATTGCAAAGGCGAGGGAACAATATGCTGATGAAATAGCATTCTGGCAGTTCTTGCAGTTTAAATATTATGAGCAATGGGAAGCTTTAAAGAAGTATGCAAACAAAAAAGGAGTTAAAATAATCGGAGATATTCCTATTTATGTTGCGCTTGACAGCGTTGATGTCTGGATGAATCCGAAGTACTTTTTGCTTGACAAGAATAAAGAACCTATTGACGTTGCAGGCTGTCCGCCCGATTGTTTTTCTCCTCTAGGTCAGCTTTGGGGAAATCCTCTTTATCGGTGGGATAGAATGGAGAATGACGGCTTCAAGTGGTGGATAGAAAGAATAAAATTTGCATCAAACATTTACGATACGGTAAGAATTGATCACTTCAGGGGCTTTGACAGCTATTATGCTATTCCATACGGCAATAAGGACGCAACAATCGGCGAATGGAGAAAGGGTGTAGGAATAAAGCTGTTTAAAGAGGTGAATGATAAGCTCGGAAAAATAGATATAATCGCCGAGGATTTGGGATTTATTACAAAAAGCGTTGAACGGCTCTTGAAGAAATCGGGATATCCGGGAATGAAGGTTTTGGAGTTTGCCTTTGACAAGGACGGAAAAAGTGTTTATCTTCCGCATAATTTTAAGGATAAAAACAGCGTTGTTTATACCGGAACTCACGACAATGAAACGATTGCAGGGTGGGTAAAATCTCAGAATAAAGAGGACATTGCTTTTTGCAAGAAATATCTCGGAGTTAAGCGAAATAAAGATATCCCGTGGGCAATGATAAGGCTTGCGTGGGGCTCGGTGAGCGATACGGCAATAGCTCAGATGCAGGACTTTTTAGAGCTTGACAATACTGCACGAATGAATACTCCGTCAACAGTCGGAAACAACTGGAAGTGGAGAATGGAAAAGGGAAGCTTAAATGACGAGCTTATAAATAAAATTGCGGAGCTTACAAATACATTTGATAGAAACAGATATGATGATAAGGAGAAATAAGAATGGATAAGAATTTGTTTTTACAGACTTTGAGCGAGGAATTATCGGATAAGTATGACATTACTATATCCGATGCGAAGCCGTATCAGCTTCACGAATGCGTTTCGTCTATTATAATGGATGAGATTTCACCGAGAATCAAAAAGAGTAAAAAAGCACATCTTGAATCACGCAGAGCCTGTTATTTCTCAATGGAATTTTTGATGGGAAGAATGATCCAAAACAATCTTCTCTGTTTAGGATTAAAGGACGAAATCGGTGAGGCCTTAAAAAATGCAGGAGCATCTATTGAGGAGTTTGAAGAGATAGAGGACGCAGCGCTCGGAAACGGCGGACTCGGACGTTTGGCGGCTTGTTTTTTGGATTCTGCCGCAGCTCACGATCTTCCTCTTGACGGTTACGGAATAAGATATAAATACGGTCTTTTTAAGCAGACGATCGAAAACGGTTTTCAGGTTGAGCAGGCGGACGATTGGACAAAATACGGAGATCCTTGGAGCAAAAAGTGCGAGAGGGACGCAGTTTTGGTAGAGTATTCGGACGGAAATGTTTTGGCAGTTCCTTATGATATGCCGGTTATCGGATATAAAACTGACAACATAGGAAATCTGCGCCTTTGGGAAGCTCATGCGGCAGAAGAGTTCGACTTTAAAGCTTTTGACTCAGGTGACTACTTGAGCGCAAGCAAGCAAAAAATCTACGCTGAGGACATATCGAGGGTTTTGTACCCGAACGACAATACGGAAGCAGGAAAGAAATTAAGACTTAAACAACAGTATTTCTTCTGCTCAGCATCTTTGCAGGATATAGTTAAAAAGCATAAGCTTTATCACGGGGATTTATCGACTCTTGCGGATTATGTTACTATTCAGCTAAACGACACACACCCTGTTATTTCTATCCCTGAGCTTATGAGAATTATTGTTGATAAAGAGGGCTTTGAATTCAGCAAAGCCTTTGAGATAGTTAAAAAGGTATTCAATTACACGAATCACACTATCATGCAGGAGGCTCTTGAAAAATGGAGTGCATCGCTTTTTGAATCGGTAGTTCCGAGAGTTTATGATTTTGTGCTTATGATAAACGAGGAGTTTATCAAAGAAATGTATCAAAAAGGTGTAAAAAAAGACATAATCAAAAAGCTTGCGCCTATAGGGGATTCAATGGTAAGAATGGCTAACCTTGCGGTTTATACATCGAGCTATACAAACGGAGTTGCCGAAATTCACACAGAGATTCTTAAAAATTCGTGTTTAAAAGAATGGTACGAAATATACCCTGATAGATTTCAAAACAAGACAAACGGCATAACTCAGCGCCGTTGGCTTGCGCTTTGTAACGAGGAGCTTTCATCACTTATAACCTCGCTTATCGGCGACGGTTGGGTAAAGGATTTGTCGCTTTTAAAGGGACTGGAAAAATATGCGGATGACGAAAGCGTACTGCTTAAATTTATGAGCATAAAGGCAGAGAAAAAGCGTCAGCTTGCGGATTTGGTCTTTAAGCATGACGGGGTAGTAATAAATCCGAACACGATTTTTGACATTCAGATAAAAAGACTTCACGAGTACAAAAGGCAGCTTTTGAATGCTCTTTCGATAATCTATATCTACTATGGAATTAAAGACGGAAGCATTAAGAATTTTACTCCGACAACCTTTATTTTCGGCGCAAAATCTGCACCCGGATACAGACGTGCAAAGGCAATTATCAAGTTTATCGGCGAGGTCGGCAAGCTTGTAAATTCTGATCCTCAAACAAAGGACTTGTTAAATGTTGTGTTCGTTCAGAATTATAACGTTTCATATGCTGAAAAGCTCGTTGCAGCAGCAGATGTTTCGGAGCAGATTTCGACAGCCGGAACTGAAGCTTCGGGAACGGGAAATATGAAGCTTATGCTAAACGGAGCGGTAACACTCGGAACTTTAGATGGTGCAAATGTTGAAATAGTTCAGGAAGCGGGAGAAGAGAACAACTATATCTTCGGCGCTAAAGTAGAAGAGCTTGAAAAGATAATGCCTGAATACGACCCTAGAGAGATTTTGTGTGCAAACGAAAAGGTAAAGAGAGTTTTGGATAAGCTTATAGACGGAAGCTTTGACGACGGAGGAGTTCCGTCTAACGAGGAGGGAAGCTTCAAAGAGCTTTATAAGGCGCTTTGTGAGGGTGCAAGTTGGCACGTTCCCGATCACTATTATGTTTTGGGTGATCTTTTGCCTTATGTTTCAATAAAGCTTGATGTGAATCGTGATTACAAGGATTCTATCGGCTTTGCAAGAAAATGCTGGCTCAATATCGCAAACGCAGGAAAGTTCTCGTCTGACAGGACCGTTAAGGATTATGCTGAAAATATCTGGGGCATATCTCCGATAAGCATATAACTAAATCTTAAATAGAAAAACCGACTTTGAATTTTATATCAAGGTCGGTTTTTTTATTTGGTTAAGTTATTTGTATTCAATGGAAAATTATTGTGTATTTTGTCGAAATGTGGTATAATATACTTGTTGTCGGCACTCCCAACAGAGAGGGGGTGATGAACGGATGAGTTACATAATAGACCTCTTTATCTCTATCGCAGCAAGTGCTGTCTCTTATACACATCTCCGAGCCCACGAGACAAGAGGCAATCTCG
>USCU01000134.1 GCA_900553335.1 uncultured Ruminococcus sp.
TTTTTAACCTTATACTTACTAAGCTCTGCCGCCTTTTCATCATCAATAATAAATGCTTTATGCAAAAGGTTTTTTCCTTTTAACGTAAGCGCATTAACACCTATCGTATCTCTTGACGACTTAGTCATTATCATTCCTGTATTGAAAATTATCATTCTCTCATTGGTTGATTTAAGCATCAGATTTACATCTTCTTTAATGTAGAACGCCTCAACAAGCTTTGATTTTGAACCGTATGCATTAGCAAGCTTTTTTCTGTTTGTTTTCGTTTCATATGACTTCAGGCTGACTTTTGCAACCTTTCCGTTTTCAAACACAAAAATCATATACCCGCTGTAATCGGTTGTATTCACCATGTACTTACAGTTTTCTTCCGCATCGAAACCAAGCTTTGCGGGGACAAAATCTCCAAGCGCAGACGCTTTGGTATCGGAAAAGTCACTTGCCTTTGTTTTGTAAACGCTGGATTTATCGGTGAAGAACAAAAGCTCCGATCGGTTAGAAGACTCAATCTCCTGCACTATAACATCACCGTCTTTGAGCTTATGATTATTTGACATTCTCAAAGACTGCGGAGTAATCTTTTTAAAATAACCGCTTCTTGATAAAAAGAAAGTACATTTATAATCGTCCACTTCCTCTTCAACCGGCAGCTCCTCCTCATCCCCTGAAAAATAAAGCTCTGTTTTTCTCGGTTTTCCGTATTTCTTTGAAACATTTGAAAGCTCGCTTATTATTATATTTTTTACTCTTCTGTCGCTTTCTAAAATCGCTTCCATATCGGCAATTTCAGATACGATATCCGTTATTTCCTGAGTTCTTTTTAAAATGTACTCTCTGTTTAAATGGCGAAGCTTTATTTCCGCAACATATTCAGCTTGAATCTCGTCAATGGAAAAACCTATCATGAGATTTGGAACAACATCAGATTCTTCCTCTGTTTCACGGACTATTTTTATCGCTTTATCTATATCCAGAAGTATTTTTTCAAGTCCCCTTAAAAGATGAAGCTTGTCCTTTTTCTTTTTAAGGTCATGAGAAACACGTCTTTTAATACAGTCTTTTCTGAAGGCGATCCATTCTTTTAAAATGTCATAAACTCCCATAACTTTTGGGTATCCATGCACAAGAATATTAAAGTTACATGAAAAAGTATCACGAAGAGGCGTCATTTTATAAAGCTTCTGCATCAGCTTGTCAGGATCAACTCCACGCTTTAAATCTATCGCTATTTTAAGGCCGTCAAGGTCTGTTTCATCTCGTATATACTGTATTTCTTTTATCTTACCGAGCTTAATTAATGATACTATCTTTTCGATTATAGCTTCAATTGTAGTAGTCGGCGGAATTTCGGTTATCTCAATTACATTGTCCTTTTTATCATAAGAGTATTTTGCTTTCACCTTAAGTGAACCTCTTCCGGTTCTGTATATCTTATCGAGTTCCTCTTCATCATAGAGCATTGACGCTCCCGTTGAAAAGTCAGGGCCTTTAAGCGTTTCCAGCAAATTGAAATCCAGATTTTTCATATAAGCGATAGTAGACTCACAAAGCTCAGTCAGATTAAATGAGCATACGTTGCTCGCCATTGAAACTCCGATTCCGACATTTGAATTAACTAAAATAGACGGAAATGTTGCAGGTAAAAGTGTAGGCTCCGACATTGTATTATCATAGTTCGGAACAAAGTCAACGGTATCCTTATCTATATCGGAAAACAGTTCGGCACATATAGGCTCAAGCTTAACCTCAGTATAACGTGATGCGGCATATGCCATATCTCTTGAATAAGCTTTTCCGAAGTTTCCCTTTGAATCTACATAAGGGTGCAAGAGCGCCTCATTTCCTCTCGCCATTCTTACCATTGTTTCATAAATTGCCGCGTCACCGTGCGGATTGAGCTTCATAGTCTGTCCTACAACATTTGCACTTTTTGTTCTCGAGCCGCTCAAAAGCCCCATTTTATACATTGTATAAAGGAGCTTTCTGTGCGACGGCTTAAACCCATCAATCTCAGGAAACGCACGGGATACTATTACACTCATAGCATAAGGCATATAATTTTTTTCAAGCGTTTCGGTTATGCGTTCCCTGACAACCTGTCCTGCTCCCTCAATAAATGCGTTTTTCATCGGGTTCTTTTTTATTTTAGGTTGAGTGTTTTTCTTTTTTGCCATTTATGTTTTACTCTCCTTTAGAGGATTGATTTTTATATTTCGGTTTATCCTAAGATATATCTGCCATATCCAGATAGTCATGACCATTTACAGAAATGAAATCCTTTCTTCCCTGTAAATCATTTCCGAGAAGCATATCAAACATATACGTTGTATGCTCCGATTCTTCATGCGGAAGAACCTGAATAAGACGTCTTGTTTCAGGATTCATAGTTGTAAGGCTCATCATATCAGGCTCATTCTCGCCGAGTCCTTTTGAACGCTGAAGCGTATATTTAGTTTTACCTATCATTTCTAAAATTTCTGCTTTTTCCTTTTCGTCATACGCAAAATATGTTTTATCCTTAGTTGTTATTTCAAAAAGCGGCGATTCCGCTATATAGACATACCCCTTTTCGATAAGCGTTGGAGTAAGACGGTAAAGCATCGCCAAAATAAGCGTTCTTATCTGAAATCCGTCCTCATCTGCATCGGTACATATTACTATTTTATTCCATCTTAAGTTTTCAAGCTTAAAGGATGATAAGTCCTTGTTGCTTTTTGTATTGACCTCAACTCCGCAGCCCAAAACCTTTAATAGGTCGGTTATTATTTCACTTTTGAAAATTTTCGGATAATCCGCCTTTAAACAGTTTAAAATCTTTCCTCTTACAGGAATTACCGCCTGAAACTCAGCGTCCCTTGCGAGCTTTACAGAACCAAGCGCTGAATCTCCCTCAACAATATAGAGTTCACGGCGAGCTATATCCTTTGTTCTGCAATCAACAAATTTTTGCACCATATTTGCAAGATCAATTTTTGCAGTCAGCGTTTTTGATACGTTGATTCTCGTCTGCTCAGCTTTTTCTCTGCTTCGCTTATTTATAAGAATCTGCTCGCAAATTCTCGCAGCCTCGTCAGGGTTCTCAATAAAGTAAATTTCAAGCGTATGCTTTAAAAACTCCGTCATACACTCATATATAAACTTATTGGTTATACTCTTTTTCGTCTGATTTTCATAAGAAGTTTGAGTTGAAAAAGAATTGGATACTAATATGAGCGAATCCTTAACATCGTCAAATTTTATGCTCTTTTCGTTTTTGGTGTATTTGGAATTCTGCTTCAAATAAGAGTCTATCTGCGAGGTAAACGCCTGTCTTACCGCATTGGCAGGAGAGCCTCCATGCTCCAAAAAGCTTGAATTGTGATAGTATTCCATAAAGCTCTGTGATTTTGTAAATGTAAATGAAACTCCCAGCTTTACCTTGTATTCATCCTTATCTGCTCTATCTTTTCCCCTTCTGTCTGCATATCCCGACTGAACGGAAGTAATAGCAGCGTTTCCTGCGATTTCCTTTACATAATCCTCAATTTTCTTATTAAACTCAGGCAAATCCCATCCCCATACCACTATGGTCTGACCTTCGGCCTTACGGGACATTACACTATTGTTTTCCTGAGAAGAAGCTTCTTCTGAACTGCTGTCCCCGCTCTTTTCTGACTGTACGGTATCTTTCTGCGTTTCGGCAGCTTCGGATATCACAGCAGCATTTTCCTGCGCTCCTCCTGTATCCGCTGATTCCGAACTTTTCCCTGTTGCGCCGCAGCCCACAGTCAAACCGGCTGCCAATATACATGCACATACAATCCCCAACACTTTTCTTAACATATACATACCTCCCGTTAAAATTTAAAAACTGGAAGTACAGGACTTCTTTTCCATAACTTCTATACATATTATGGTAAATATGTTAGAATACTCTCGTAGTTGATTTGTTATGGCATATCCACATCCTGTGCCAGCAGGTGTGGGTATGTTTTTTATAAGACAGTTTATTTTATTACTGCCTTCCTGTCCCTCTTCCGCACTCTGTTCTATAGTAATA
>USCU01000135.1 GCA_900553335.1 uncultured Ruminococcus sp.
ATCTACACAGAGTAGATCGTCGGCAGCGTCAGATGTGTATAAGAGACAGCTGTTTTTGAAATGCTTAAGAATGAAAACGAAGTTGTTACATTCGTAGGAGAATCAAGAGATATACGCTATGAATGGGTAATATTCGGAAACGATATCAAAAAAGCAAAGGATCTGAATCTCGGTATAAAGATAACGGAAGCTAACAGTAAAAAGATTGTATTTCAATTTCTTTCAGATGAAAACTTTGGTTTTTCCCCTGCTCTCTCCATCTATTTGAATGATTCATGGAATGCAGAAAGCGGATTGGCTTGTGAAGCTTCTTTGCATGACAAAGGAAAAAATCAAGAAGTAACAATCACCGGGAGCAAACAAAGCATTTTGAACTTTTCACCGTCAGTTCAAACCGGAGCTTTTGTGATCACACCTGCTGCCAAGCAGAATGATGAAGATTTAACACCTACTGACAATAGTGAAATTACAACAGATACCGTCACTTCAAAAGCATCAGAAAAACTGACTCGTGAAAAAAACAAAACAACGAAAACATCTAAAGCATCTGATACTATTTCTTCTGAAAAAACAAAAGCGGCAAATACGCTTAAAGCATCACAAAAAACGACATCTTCTAAAACACAAAGTTCTCAAGCAAAAAGCACTAAAAAGAAATTTTCAAATGACAAGTCAAAAGAAAACCGACCTATTTCTGACGGCAAAGATACAGAACAGGATAAATATAAAACCGATCCTGTGCCGGAGGGCAAGCCCCTCCCTGCTGAGCCTGAGAACCAAACTGTAGATACTAAAAAGAGCTATACTTGTACGTTCTCAATTGAATGCTCTACAATTCTTAATAATCTAAATGACCTTGACTCGGAAAAATTAGATATACTTCCAAAAAACGGAGTGCTACTTGCACCGCAAGCTGTAACCTTTTATGACGGAGAATCAGTATATGATGTGTTGCAAAGAGTCTGCAGCGAGAATGGGATTCACATGGAAGCTTCCTGGACGCCTATGTATAATAGCGCCTATGTTGAAGGAATCGGCAATCTCTATGAATTCGACTGCGGCAGTAGTTCGGGCTGGATGTACAGAGTAAACGGTTGGTATCCCAATTACGGGTGCAGCCGCTATAAGTTAAAACAGGGTGAAAAGGTAGAATGGCGTTACACCTGCGATCTCGGCAAAGATATCGGCGGCGCTAACGCTATCAGCTGATAACGGACAAAAACACGGGAGATGAATGGTATGAAAAATATAGACGCATTCAGCGGATATCATCCAATGGTAAACTTTTTGTATTTTGGATTAGTGATCGGATTTTCCATGTTTTTTATGCATCCCGTCTGCCTTTTAATTTCACTTATTTGTTCTTTATGCTATCATATAAAGCTTAACGGTAAAAAATCGAGCCGGTTTTTTGTCAGATATGCTCTTCCGATCATGCTTATGACAGCACTGATAAATCCTGCTTTTAATCATCAAGGCACATTTATTCTATGCTATCTTCCTACAGGAAATCCGCTGACGCTGGAAAGTATTCTATATGGAATTGCCGCAGCCGTCATGCTGGTATCCGTTCTTTTGTGGTTTGGCTGTTACACAGCAGTTATGACATCGGATAAATTCGTGTATCTGTTCGGAAAAATTATACCGTCCCTATCTCTTATTCTTAGTATGACACTTCGTTTTGTTCCAAAATTTAAATCTCAATTCATATCGGTTAAAGAAGCACAGATTTGCATGGGACGTAACATATCGAACGGCAATCTATGGAAAAGATTTAAATCTGCAGTTACCTGCTTTTCAATCATGGTCACATGGTCGCTCGAAAATGCTATTGAAACCTCCGATAGCATGAAGGGACGTGGTTACGGACTCAAAGGCAGAACAGCGTTTTCTATCTATACACTCAAAGAACAGGACAAAGCAGTTCTTCTTTGGTTTGCTTTCTGCGGACTATATCTTCTCAGCGGCAGCTTATCAGGAGGACTTTTCTGGCAGTACTTCCCAAGCATTCACGGAGTACTTACAAAACCACTGACACTAAGCTTTGAACTCATCTATTTTACGCTGTGTATAACACCGCTGATTATCGACGGAAGGAAGGAAAGAGCATGGAAATCCTTACAGTCAAAAATCTGACATTTAAGTATCCTGAAACGGAAAAAGCGGCTATTGACAGATTATCTCTTACTGTTCATAAAGGAGATTTCTTTGTGCTGTGCGGACAGTCAGGCTGTGGAAAATCCACATTACTTCGTCATTTAAAGCCTCAGCTTGCTCCTCATGGAGTGCTTAGCGGAGATATCTTTTTTGAAGGGGCATCGCTTGAAGAGCTTGGTGAAAGAGATTCTTCATCAAAAATCGGTTTTGTACTTCAGTCGCCTGATAACCAAATTGTAACGGACAAAGTATGGCATGAGCTTGCTTTTGGTCTTGAAAGTCTTGGTTTTGATACACCCACAATACGGCGGCGTGTTGCAGAAATGGCATCTTTTTTCGGAATACAAAATTGGTTTTATAAAAATGTAGCCGATCTTTCCGGCGGACAAAAACAGCTTTTAAATCTCGCTTCGGTTATGGTAATGCAACCCAGACTTCTTATATTAGACGAACCGACCAGCCAACTTGATCCAATAGCGGCGTCTGATTTTCTTACAACGCTTAAAAAGATTAACCGTGAGCTTGGTACAACAATCATACTAACAGAGCATCGCCTCGAAGAATCGCTTCCGCTTGCAACAAAAGCAGCCGTTATGGATAACGGCAGATTGATCTGCCAAGGAAGCGTCACAGAAATCGGTAAATATCTCAAGGAGCATAAGCATAATATGTTTCTTGCCATGCCTGCCGCTATGCAGATTTGGGGTGCAGTGGATTCTGCTCTGCCCTGTTCTGTTTCTGTAAACGAAGGACGAGAATTTCTGTCGGCTTATACATCGGAAAATGGTATAAAAGCAATTCCCGAAAAATCCATACCAAAAAACTACGGAAATACGAAAGTTACAGTTACCGATGCATGGTTTCGATATGAAAAAAATCTTCCCGATGCAGTAAAAGGTGTGACCTTTACAGCTAATTCAGGAGAGCTAGTGTGTATTTTAGGTGGTAACGGAACAGGAAAAACCACTACTCTAAAGCTTTTAGCCGGACTTAAACAACCTTATCAAGGGAATCTGAAGACTGACGGGCGAGTAGGATTTCTTATGCAAAATCCTCAAACCTTATTTGTAAAAAAGACCGTTTTTGAAGATTTGAAGGATGCGTTTGCCGGTATAAAGTTATCAAATGAAACCAAAGATAAAAAAATCTGCGACATATTAAAGCTTTGCCGTTTAACAGGCCTTGAAAACCGACATCCTTATGACCTATCCGGCGGTGAACAGCAAAGGGCTGCGCTTGCAAAACTTCTTTTGCTAAATCCTGACATTCTCCTTCTCGATGAACCTACCAAAGGCTTTGATGCACAGTTTAAGCTTGAATTTGCTGCTATTCTAAAAGACCTTCTCACCTCAGGCGTATGTATTATCATGGTTAGTCACGATATTGAATTCTGTGCACAATACGCAGACCGATGTGCACTTTTCTTCGATGGAGCTATTGTCACAGAAGGCTCGCCCGCTGAATTTTTTTCGGGCAATAGTTTCTATACTACATCTGCAAACCGAATTGCAAGAGAAATTCTTCCGAATGCTGTTACGACAGATGATGTGATAAGATCAATCGGCGGAAAACCAAACGTGATTCACATAGAAACACCTATCGCGTACGAGAGAGAAAACACAAGCGAAGAAATGGTTGTAAAACCAAAAAAGCTTCCGATTTGGAGAAAAATCGGCGCTGTAATATCATTTCTTTTTTCTGTTATAATCTTTATTTATATACTGAAAACAGAAAATCTAAACGAGATGATTGACGGTTACGGTATTACATCACTCGGGAAACATCAACTGTATCTTTACGGCATATTGATCGCTTGTCTAATACTTACGGCGATATTTGTCGGACGAAGATCAGCAGCACCGATAATGACCCAAATTCCAAA
>USCU01000136.1 GCA_900553335.1 uncultured Ruminococcus sp.
CTCCTTTAATACAAATTCATTATAAGCATTAACAGTTGACGGAAAATTAAAATTCCCCTTTTCAGTATTGGAAGTGATTTGAAATTTGAGCGCTTCAAGCATTGCTCGGCTTATGCTCTTTGAACTTAGCCTGCGCATTTTTGCAACTCCGTCATATGTCCTGTCAGCTGAAATCAAATCAGCAAGATAAACGATTTGCTCAACAAGTGAAAGCTTGTCAGAACATACTGTATGAAATCTTATAGCTCTTATAATCTCTTCGTCGGTTATATTAAACTCTTTTTGGATAAATACGCTTCCGGCAATTGCATGATACATACTCGGAGTTCTAAGCTCCAGCGGATTAACAGAAAGTTCAGAATGCTTAATAAGCTCAAGCTGATCTACGCCTGACATTTCCTTGCAAATATCGTGCAAAAGTCCTGCAACTGACGCTTTATAAATGTCTGCTCCGTGTTTTTTTGCAAGTCTTGTCGCAGCAGCAGATACGTTTAGAGAGTGCTTATATCTTTTTTGAGATAAAACCGATTTTAAAAATTTCTTATATTTTATAATATCCTTATCGTTAGTCATTATATACATCATTCTCCAAGATATATTTTACTACTAAATCATCTAAAAAGCAAGACAAATCTTCTTTCTTGCGTATACGCTCACGAATCTCTGTTGAAGAAATGTCAAGGGGCTCGGCATTAACTATAATAATATCTCCGCCTATGCCTCTTAATTTTTCAGCGCAAGACTCAAGACCGGGAGTATCGTTTTCGCTTCTTGATATACAGACAAGCGAACACATGGATAGTATTGTCTTATATCTATACCATTTATCGAAGCTAAGCAGCATATCGCTTCCCATAATAAAATATAATCTGAATTTGTTTTGCGGATATATCCGGATTAATTCTTTAAGAGTGTATACTGAATAGCTTTTTCGTTCTTCTTTTATCTCAATATCGCTTACTGATGCTTTTTTTAAATGTCTTGCAGCGAGCCGGCACATATTAAGCCTATCGGTATCGCTGGCAAGATACTTAACAGTTTTATGCGGAGGAAGCTTATTCGGAATAATCAAAATTTTGTCAAAAGAAAGGTTGTTGTCAATTTCTTCAATGCACTTTATATGACCTCTGTGTATAGGATTAAATGTTCCTCCGAAAATTCCTATCTTTTTCATTTTGGAATACTTATTTTCGGTTCTTTTGGATTTTTCTTATAAAGAATCAAAACAGAACCTATTGCACATACCGGTTCAGCGTTTATCTTATCAGAAATTTCAAAAAGTGCTTCTTTGGCTGTATACAAGGAATTGTCCAAAACCTTTACTTTCATAATCTCGTGCACTCTTAAATAATCGTCAATCTGAGCTATCTGTGAATCATTTATTCCTCCCTTACCGATTTGAAAAACCGGAAGGAGCGAATTTGCAAGACTTTTCAGATACGCTCTTTGTTTTGATGTAAGCATAAATTTTCTCCTGTATTTATCATTTCTATTAATTTTTTTACTGCATTCCCTCTGTGAGAAATGGCATTTTTGTTATCGTCAGTCATCTGTGCTAAGGTCATATTGTCATCATATATAAAAATCGGATCATAGCCAAAGCCGTTATTTCCTTTTTTCTCATATCCGATTTTTCCTTCACAATATCCTTCGACAGTTATTTTCTTGCCGTCAGCACAGATAAGACAAATTGAGCAAACAAAACGTGCTTGTCTTTTATCATTAGGAACATCTTTCATTTCTTCAAGGATCTTTTCGCATCTTTTTCCTTCAGGGGCGTATCTTGAAGAATAAATTCCCGGCCTGCCGTTAAGCGCCGAAACCTCAAGACCGCTGTCATCGGCAAGAACATAAGAATTTGTGATATCATATATTGCTTTTGCCTTTAAATATGCATTTTCACAAAAGCTTGTTCCCGTTTCTTCAACTTCAATATTTATACCGGCTTCGTTCTGAGATAAAACATCAAACCCGAGCGGAGCGAAAATCTCTTTGTATTCTTTTATCTTACCTTTATTATTTGTCGCCAATATCAGTTTCATAATATCACCTTCATTCAAAAAGTGCTTCGACAAAATCGTGCGAATTAAAAGCTTGAATATCCTCAATCTTTTCGCCTGTGGTTATAATCTTAACAGGTATTTTTAAATCCTCTGTTATGGTAATAACAATACCACCCTTAGCCGTTCCGTCAAGCTTTGTCAGGATAATTCCTGTAATATTTGCCGCTTCATTAAACTGGCTTGCCTGATTTACCGCATTCTGCCCTGTTGTAGCGTCTAGCGCAAGCAGGACCTCCAAAGAACATCCTTCCGCTTTTTCGTGAACGATTTTTGATATTTTCTTAAGCTCGTCCATTAAGTTCTTTTTATTGTGAAGTCTTCCTGCGGTATCGCATATAACGACATCCACTCCTCTTGCATTAGCAGCAGTCAAAGCGTCAAAAACAACAGCGGCAGGATCCCCTCCCTCTTTGTGCTTTATAATGTCAACCCCTGCTCTGTCAGTCCACACCTCAAGCTGATCAATAGCAGCAGCACGGAAAGTATCAGCTGCGGCAACCAGCACTTTCTTTCCTTCGTTTTTTAGCTTATATGCAAGTTTTCCTATTGTTGTTGTTTTTCCAACTCCGTTTACACCTATTACCAAAATGACTGACGGTGAAGTAGATAAGTCAAGCGGTGTATCATCTCCGAGCATTTCAGCTATAACTTCCTTTAACAAGTCCTTTATTCGGCTCGGATCTTCGATTTTCTGCATTTTAACTCTTTCTCTTAGCTCCTCGCATATTCTCATTGACGTATTTACACCGATATCGGACATGATAAGAGTTTCTTCAAGTTCTTCAAATAGATCCTCATCAATTTTTGTAAATGCACCGAGCATTTTATCTATCTTTCCCAAAAAAGAGTCTTTGGTTTTTTTTAGACTGTCCTTAAGCTTTTGAAAAAGTCCCATTCTATCCCTCCTAATCTACTTCGATCTGCGTTTGACCGGCATCAAGCTTTAAAAGCTTCGATACTCCTTTTTCTTGCATTGTAACACCATATAAAACATCTGCTTCTTCCATTGTTCCTCGTCTGTGAGAAACCAAAATGAACTGCGTTTTATCAGAAAAGTTTCTTAAATACTGTGCGTATTTTGTTACATTTACGTCATCAAGAGCCGCCTCAATTTCATCAAGAATGCAAAACGGTGACGGCTTCACCTTTAAGATAGCAAAATATATGGCTATCGCAACGAAAGCCTGTTCTCCTCCTGAAAGGCTCAAAAGATTTTTTATAACCTTTCCTGGAGGTGCAACTTTTATTTCTATTCCTGACTCTAATATGTTCTCAGGATCATTTAAAACAAGCTCTCCGCTTCCTCCGCCGAAAAGCTCAGCGAATATAAGCTTAAAGTTGTCATTGATCTTATTAAAGCTGTCAGAGAAAATTGCTATCATTTCCTCAGTCAGATCCGCTATAAGCTTTTCAAGATCGGCTTTTGATTTTAATACATCTTTAAGCTGATGTGAAAGAAACTCATATCTTTCTGATACTTCCTTGTATTCTTCGATAGCGGCAATATTTACAGAACCCAAGGCACGGATTTTGTTTTTCAGCAGATTTTGCTCTTTTTTAGCTTCAGAGATATTTTCAAGAGGCTTTGCAATCTCTAGTGCTTCGCTTCTTGTAAGCTCATACTCTTCATACAAGGACGAAAGTATCTTGTCAATCTCGTTTTCTACACTTACTTTTTTTTCACTTGAACGTTCAAGCTCTCTGGATACGTTCTCCCTCTCTGAGATCTTAATTTTTTGGTATGAACGAAGCTTTGAACTCTTGGCTTCAAGCGTTTGATACTGAGTCTGACAAGACCTAATCTCGCCTTCAGCATTTTCGATATTTTCCTTTGAATTTTCAATAATGGATTTTAAATCTTCTATCTCTTTTTCTTTAACTGAAATCTGCTCTTTCTGCTCCATTATTTTTAAATCTGTCTCTTATACACATCTCCGAGCCCACGAGACAA
>USCU01000137.1 GCA_900553335.1 uncultured Ruminococcus sp.
CAGCGTCAGATGTGTATAAGAGACAGGCGATAGAGCGTGGCAACAGCTAACATTAAAGATGTAAAAAGGCGAATAAAAAGCGTTGAAAGTACAATGCAGATAACAAAGGCTATGGAGCTAGTTGCTTCGTCCAAGCTTAGAAAAGCTAAAGAGAAAGCAATACAGTCACAGCCGTATTTTAACACGCTTTATAACACGCTGAAGAGCATATCGTTAAATACAACGTATACTCCTAAAAACAAGGAAATTGTTGAAAAGAAAGCGCTGCTTGTAGTAATAGCAGGTGACAGGGGACTCGCCGGAGGTTTTAATCACAATGTTTTAAAGCTTGCTGCGGACCGAATCAAAAACCTTGAAAGCGACGGATATAAAATATCCGTTATGCCGATAGGAAAAAAATCAGTTGAGCATTTTGCAAGGACCTCATATGAGATATACCATCAGTTATCACAGATAGCGGAAAAACTATCCGTATATGATTGTTTGGATATTTCAGATGATATCGTTTTAAAATATACAAGAGGCGAGCTTGCAAGGGTTGAGATTTGTTATACAACTTTTGCAAACACTCTTTCTCAGATTCCAAAAAATGTACAGGCATTTCCTTTTGAAGTTTCCGAAGATTCAGACGGTAGTGAACCTTCGGATGATGAGAAAAAGAAGAAATACAAATCAGCTGTTGTATACGATCCTTCTCCGCAGGAGGTATTAAAGCTTCTTTTACCGAAATATTTCGGTGGGCTTTTATACGGAGCGATAGTAGATTCATATGCCTGTGAACAGGCGGCAAGACGCACTGCTATGGAATCTGCAAGCGATAATGCTCAGGAAATGATTGATAATTTATCACTTTTATATAACAGAGCAAGACAGGCTCAGATAACTCAGGAACTTACAGAAATTGTTTCGGGTTCTATGAAGAAAAGCGATTAGAAAGGGCGGAGTAAAACCTATGAGTGAAAAAAACATAGGAAGTATTGTACAGATAGTCGGCGCTGTAGTTGACATTAAATTTTCCGTAAACAATCTTCCGAATCTTTTAAATGCAATTGAGATAAAAAACGGCGACACTTTGATAGTTGTTGAGGTTGCTCAGCATATCGGCGATGATGTAGTAAGATGTATCTCAATGAGTTCCACAGACGGACTTGTAAGAGGAATGGAAGCGGTTGACACAGGAAGTCCTATAAAGGTTCCTGTCGGAAGGCAGACGCTGTCTAGAATGTTTAATCTTCTAGGTGAACCTGTTGACAATAAGCCCGCTGTTGAAACGGAAGAGAAATGGGAGATTCACAGGGAACCGCCTTCTTTTGATGAACAGATTGCCTCTAGTGATGTTCTGGAAACAGGAATCAAGGTAGTTGACCTTATTGCTCCGTACTTAAAAGGCGGAAAGATAGGACTCTTCGGCGGTGCAGGTGTTGGAAAAACAGTTCTTATCATGGAGCTTATAAATAATATCGCTAAAGAGCATGGCGGAATCTCAGTATTTACAGGTGTTGGAGAGAGAACCCGTGAGGGAAATGATCTTTATAATGAAATGATCGAGTCGGGCGTTATTGACAAAACCGTTCTTGTTTACGGACAGATGAACGAGCCGCCAGGAGCCAGAATGAGAGTAGGTCTTTCGGGGCTTACGATGGCAGAGTATTTCAGAGATGTTGAAGGACAGGACGTACTTTTGTTTATTGATAACATTTTTAGGTTTACACAGGCAGGTTCTGAAGTTTCTGCGCTTTTAGGAAGAATGCCTTCAGCTGTTGGTTATCAGCCGACTCTTGCAACCGAAATGGGAGCGCTGCAGGAGAGAATCACTTCTACTTCAAAAGGTTCTATTACATCAGTTCAGGCGGTTTATGTTCCTGCAGACGACTTGACTGACCCTGCTCCTGCGACAACTTTTGCCCATCTTGACGCAACTACGGTTTTGTCAAGAAATATAGCATCTTTGGGAATTTATCCTGCTGTTGATCCCCTTGAGTCTAATTCAAGAATTTTAGATCCTGAAATTGTAGGCAAAGAGCATTACGATGTGGCTCGAAAGGTACAGTCTATTCTTCAAAGATATAAAGAGCTTCAGGATATTATTGCTATTATGGGTATGGACGAATTATCCGAAGAAGATAAATTAACCGTAAACAGAGCAAGAAAAGTTCAACGATTCCTTTCTCAGCCTTTCTCTGTAGCGGAGCAGTTTACAGGAATGCAAGGTAAATACGTTCCTATTAAGGAAACTATAAGAGGATTTAAAGAAATAATAGAAGGAAAACATGATGATCTTCCTGAGTCAGCTTTTCTCTTTGTCGGAACTATTGACGAGGCGGTTGAAAAAGCTAAAAACTCTAAGTAGGTGGAGTCTTAAATGAATTCTTATAAACTCAAAATAATCACTCCTGAAAAAATCTTTTTTGACGGAGAAACTACTCAGATAGTCGTAAGGACCTCTGAGGGCGATGTCGGAATTTTAGCAGGTCATATTGATTATGTGTCTAATATTCTCACAGGTCCGCTCAAGATCAAGCAGCAGGAAAGCGGAGAATATCGGGTTGCGGCAGCAGCAGACGGCATAATAATCGTTTCTAACGGTGAAGTAACTGTTTTGCCGCAATCTGCTGAGTGGTCTGATGAAATCGATCTTGAAAGAGCAGAAGCTGCAAAAATCCGAGCTGAGCAGAAAATTAAAGAAGCAAAATCGAGCGGAGCAGCATTCGATTTTGCCGAGGCAAAGCTTAAAAGAGCATTGACTAGAATTTCTGTTTATAATAAGAATAATAAATAATAAAATCCCTGAGTGTAGTCGAAAGCTAACATTCAGGGATTAATTTATGCTGTTAAATACTATTCTTGTGTTTTTACTTTTTGCACCTTCAGCAGATTTGTTGTTCCGGCAACACCAAGCGGAACACCGCCTGTTATAACAGCAATGTCACCGTCTGTAACATAACCAAGCTTTAAAGCTGTTGCTATTGCGTGCTCTATCAGCTCATCTGTATTATACATTTCTTCAACGATACCGGGATATATGCCCCAGGACATATTAAGCTGGCGACAGGCAATAGGACTTGTTGTAAGACCAATAATAGGACAGTCAGGACGGTATTTTGAAACCATTCTCGCTGTGCTTCCGCCCTTGGTAAGAGCAATTATTGCTCCTGCGTTAAGGTCATGCGCCGTAGTAACAGTTGCGTGTGAAATAGCATTTGTAATGCTTAGATTTGTATTGTATGTTTTTATTGAAAAGTCGTGCGAGTAGTCAATATCTTTTTCAGTTGTTTCAGCTATAAGAGCCATTGTTTTTACTGCTTCTACAGGAAAATCTCCCGCAGCGGTTTCTCCGCTCAGCATAATTGCCGAAGTTCCGTCATATATAGCATTTGCAACGTCGGTGATTTCAGCTCTTGTCGGACGAGGATTGTGTATCATTGATTCGAGCATCTGGGTTGCAGTGATAACCTGCTTTCCTGCATTATACGCTTTGCTTATAAGCTCCTTTTGGATTGCAGGAATCTGCTCAAACGGGATTTCAACTCCCATATCGCCCCTTGCGACCATGATTCCGTCCGCAGCCTCTAAAATCTCATCTATATTTGCTACACCGTCCATATTCTCAATTTTCGCAATAATTTTAGGCGTTGTCCAGCCAAGTGACTGAGTAAAGTTTCTCAGATAAGATACGTCTGCACCGCTTCGTACAAATGAAGCTGCAATAAAATCGTATCCCATTTTTGCACCAAACTGCAAGTCGAGCATATCACGATCGCTTATATAAGGCATAGAAAGCCTAACGCCGGGAACATTTATTCCTTTGTTGTTTGAAACGACTCCGCCGTGAACTACTTCACAAACGATTTCCGTTCCGTCAATCTTTGTGACCTTAAGCTCTATTACGCCGTCGTTGATCAAAATTGCCGAACCGATTTTTACATCTTCGGGTAGTCTTGCAAAAGTAATAGAGCCTCTTTCTTTAGTAC
>USCU01000138.1 GCA_900553335.1 uncultured Ruminococcus sp.
TTGTATAAGTTATCCTTGCTTATATCATTGTATATAGGCGAAAACCAGAAGGAGGTGTATCGTAATGGCAAAACTAAGCGAGAACTATGAGGCTATTGTCATCTTCAGCACAAAGCTTGCAGAGGACGAGATCAAGGGGCTTGTAGAAAAGTTTGGTGGAATGATCGAGGCTAACGCTGAAAACGTTTCAGTAGACGAATGGGGCAAGAGAAAGCTTGCTTATGCTATTAACTATGAAACTGAAGGATACTATGTACTTTGGAGCTTTACTTCAAAGCCTGACTATCCTGCAGAGCTTGAGCGTGTTTTGGGCATCCAGGACGGCGTATTGAGATTCTTAGTAACAGTTAAGTAGTAATTCAGAGAGGACAGTTGTTATGTTAAACAGAGTTATTTTAATGGGAAGAATCACTCAGGACTTAGAGCTTAGACAAACTCCGAGCGGTGCAAGCGTACTGACATTCAGCATTGCTGTTGACAGAGGATATGCCAGACAGGGTGAGGAAAGACAAACTGATTTTATTACCTGTGTTGCTTGGAATCAGAGAGCTGAGTTTATAAACAATTATTTTTCAAAAGGAAGAATGATAGCTATTGAAGGACAGCTCAGAACAAGAACATATGATGATAAAAACGGAACACGTCATTATGTGACCGAAGTTAATGTAGACAACGTTTCTTTCACAGGAGAGGCTAAGCAGCAGAGCACTCAGAGTAATTACTCCGCTCAGCAGCAGAATTTTGCCGCTCCGCAGCAAAACTACGCTGATCCGGCTCCGAAGAATGAGTCGGTGTCGATCGGAGAGCTTTCCGATTTTGAGGAAATCTTAAGCGACGACGGCGTACCGTTTTAAGATTATTTCACTAAATTTTGAGAAAGAGAGGAATGTGTCATGGAGAGAAATGGCAGACCGGCAAAAAGACCTCGCAAAAAGGTTTGTATGTTCTGTGTTGACAGAGCCGAGAAGATCGATTATAAAGATGTTGCAAAGCTTAGAAAATGCATGACAGAAAGAGGAAAAATTCTTCCTCGCCGTGTAACAGGAACTTGTGCTGCTCATCAAAGAGAGCTTACATCAGCTATCAAGAGAGCAAGACATGTAGCACTTCTTCCTTATACAGCTGAATAACATAAAAGGTTTTGGCACAGAGCGTAGATCCCATATGTTCTGTGCCTTTATGTTTTACAAGAAAAATTCTTAAGATGTTCGGAAAATTAAGGCATAAATATTAACTTCAAAACACTATTGCAATTTTTATAAAATATGATATACTATAAAAAATAGTATTTCAGCCTGTTGAAAAAGCATACTTTTAAAATATTGTCGCGTAGATGGATATGTGCCGACGCAGCGACACCTTGAGAGAAAATCGGCGGTGTGAGCCGATTTTCGATAAAAAGGGGTTTCCCCATGGGGAGCGTTGTCGACTTCGTTGACATATTCATATATTATAAAAATGTGTAATGCTAATCACTGATTGTGAATTGCGTACTAAAATTGGTAGGTGGAACGGATGAATGAAAGAATTGATATGAAATCTGGAGAGATACTTACTCTGCCCTGCGTTGCAATGAGAGATATCGTTATGTTTCCGGGAATGATTTTGCATTTTGACTGTGCAAGAAGTATTTCCATTACAGCACTGAGAAAGGCGGTGGAGCGAGATCAGAAAATCTTTTTGACAGCTCAAAAAGATTTAGTAACAGAAGATCCGAGAATAAATGACATCTTTAAGACAGGAGTAATTGCTGAGATAAAGCAGATCGTAAAAACTCCCGACGGAAGAAGCCGTGTGATGGCGGAAGGAATTCAAAAAGCAAAGATACTGAATTTATATCTTGCCAGGGATAAGTTCCTTGAGGCCGAGATAAAAACTCTTCCTAACTATTCGAAAGAAAAATGCGAAGAGGTTGAAATAACGGCGCTTACACGAGAGCTTAAAAAGCTGTTTTCGCAATATGCAGATATATCGCCAAAAATGCCTAAGGAAATATTTACAGCTATAATCGGTTCACAGTCACCGAAGGAGCTTTTAGAGGGCATAATGTTTAATATTTCAATGCCGCTTGAGGATAAGCAGCGACTTTTAGAGATTAAAACGATAGGAGAAAAGCTTGGCGAGCTCGTTGTGATCATGTCAAACGAGATTGAAGTGTTGATGCTAGAAAATCATATACAGCGTCAGGTCAATGAACAAATTGACCAAAATCAAAAGGAATACTATCTTCGTGAACAGCTCAGAGCTATACATAGGGAACTGGGTGAGGACGAGGATTTAGAGGATGAGATACATAATTATCTTGAAAAAATCGAGGAACTTTGCCTTTGCGAAGAAGCGCATGAAAAACTTGTTTCAGAGGTTAAGAGGCTCAGTAAAATGCCATCGGCTTCGCAGGAGGCAGCTGTTATCAGGGGATATATCGACACCTGTCTGGAGCTTCCTTGGAATTCGAGTACGCAGGATACAACAAATATAGAGCATGCAAGAAAAATTCTGGACAGAGATCATTACGGAATGAAAAAGGTCAAAGAGAGAATCCTTGAAAACCTTTCTGTTCATGCACTGTCGCAGGATATAAAAGGACAGATCATATGCCTTTACGGTCCTCCGGGAGTCGGAAAAACCAGTGTTGTAAAATCCGTTGCTGAGGCTTTGGGAAGAAAATATGTAAGAGTTTCTCTCGGTGGAGTTAAGGATGAGTCAGACATCAGAGGCCATAGAAAAACATATGTTGGTTCTATGCCGGGAAGAATAATAAATGCCGTAAAGCAAGCAGGAACAAAAAACCCTGTGATATTGCTTGATGAGATAGATAAAATGAGTAACGATTTCAGAGGAGATCCGTCTTCTGCAATGCTTGAGGTTTTGGATTCTGAGCAAAATAAGGATTTCAGAGATCATTATATCGAGCTTCCGTTTGATTTGTCTGAGGTTATGTTTATAACAACAGCAAATACGCTGGATACTATTCAGCCGCCGCTTCTTGATCGAATGGAGGTAATTGAACTTTCGTCATATACAAGAGAAGAAAAGTTTAATATAGCAAAGTATCATCTCATTCCGAAGCAGATCAAGAAAAACGGCCTTAAGGCAGCTATGATAAGAATTTCAAACGAAGTAATTTACGAGCTTATCGACAGTTATACAAAAGAAGCAGGAGTAAGAAAGCTTGAGAGGGCTATTTCATCGCTTTGCAGAAAAGCAGCAAAGGAGATCGTTGAAGGAAACGTTAAGCGTGTAAGCTTTACAGCGTCAAATATCGTTAAATTCTTAGGTACTAAAAAATACCTTCCGGATATTTTGTCAAGCGAGCCGCAGACAGGAGTTGTAAACGGTCTTGCGTGGACATCTGTCGGAGGAGTAATGATGCCGCTTGAAGCACTTATGCTTGAAGGCAAAGGAAATGTTATTTTGACAGGATCCTTGGGAGATGTTATGAAGGAAAGCGCACAGATCGCTGTGAGCTATGCAAGAAGCGTTGCTGATAAATACATAATAGATAAGGATTTTTACAGCAAAAAGGATATTCATATCCACGCTCCCGAGGGAGCTGTTCCGAAAGACGGACCAAGCGCAGGAGTTACAATGATAACTGCTATGATTTCAGCTCTTTCCGGAATTAAGGTAAGAAGCGATGTGGCAATGACAGGAGAAATAACCTTAAGGGGAAAGGTTTTGCCTATAGGCGGACTTCGTGAAAAGACTATGGCGGCATATAAGGCAGGAATTAAAACTGTCATTATTCCGTATGACAACCGTGCAGACCTCGACGAAATCGACGAAACGGTAAGGGAGTCGATAAATTTTGTTTTGGCAAAAGAAATAAGTGATGTTTTAGACGTCGCTCTTTTAACCGGTGAAACGGAGGATTTAAACGTTCCTATTTTCCCAAACCGAAAAGCAAAAACTGATTTTGTTGTGACAGTTTAGATGGAGAATTTTATG
>USCU01000139.1 GCA_900553335.1 uncultured Ruminococcus sp.
TAAGACAGATCTGACCATAGAGATTGTAAGAGTTTTCGCTGTAATCCCAGACATTCATGTGAAGCTTTAGATTTAAAAAGTATCCCATTGCTCCTTCAAGTACGGTTATAAATATGCCGCTTATCACGGCACATACTAAAAGAGAAAGAAATGATGTCCTGAAATAATTTAAAATACTCATAAAAGGCAGGCACATGCCTCCTAAAACACCCATTGTGATGTGCGTATAACCCCTAAACAAAAGCTCGATTATTCCGTATCCGAAAGCGCCTATAAAAAAGACGGTAAGTGATTTAAGCCAATCCATAGAATTTTACTCCTCAAAAGTTTTTTATTATGGTTTGCGAAAGCATTAAAAAAATTCTTGACAAGCAATAAAAAATATGGTAATATATTAAGGTTGAAATGTGCCGGTATGATGGAATTGGCAGACGTGCTGGACTCAAAATCCAGTGGTGGCGACACCGTACCGGTTCGACCCCGGTTACCGGCACCATAATTGGACAACAAAAAGATGTTGTCCCGGAAAACCCCGATGAAATCGGGGTTTTTATGTTTCAGAGGACGATTTTTGAGAATCAAAATCATAGATGTAATATGGATGTTTTCTCTTTGCGGAATGTTTTGAACTCTCATGACCGCCAAATATCAGAAAAACAGGCAGATAGAAGCAAAAAATCTATCTGCCTGTTTTCATTGGGACATTTAAGCGTGGGAATAAATCCCCGATTAAATAAACTGCCCTATATTGAGCAGACAGTGCAAAAGCACTCCCTATCATAATAATACCCTCTGTAGCGTATGGGATTAATGAAAGCAACACAGCATAATAGATATTATCCTGACTGCATGATTTAATGTTATCATTTTGGTGTTGGCATTAATAACATTTGCACTGTAGCTGCGGATAATAGTTATATATTTTAAAAAAAATTAAGCGATTTTGCTAAAAAATAAAAGTAAAAAACACTCTTTATTTTAATCTACAAAGCATTATATATTCTTCTTCATTTTCACTGATAATCTCAAAGCCTGCTTTTCTATACATATTAACTGCGTAATTTGCTTTTTGTACGGATAGAGATGTCTGCTTATATCCTTTTCCTCTTAGGAATTGCAGCATGGTTTTCATAAGTGCTGTGCCAATTCCTAAACTCCTGTATTCTTCATAAAGCGATATGGCGAATGAGGGTGTTTCATTATCAATATGTCCGTAATCGTTCATAATACGCACCCACGCTGCGCCTACAATTTTTTCTTTCATTTCTGCTACTAAACACCAATCATCTGCTTTTCCAAAATCAGCAATGTATTCTTGCAGCTCTGACCTTCGGATAATAGACTTTGGCGGTTTTTCCATTCCCTTTGGAATAAAAATTGCTTCATACAGGAAATCAGATAATAGCGGATATTCACTTTCTCTTATTTCTCGAATTTTATAATCCATATCCTTTCAACACCTCCCATTTGTCAATTCAATAAAAGGAAAATTATTAAGCAAGAAAATACAATACCTCTCTTACATTTCTTCCGCCAATGTTATCATTCATAAACACTTCCGAGCAGATAAATCCGTTTTTTTCATAGAATTTTCTTGCTCTGTGATTATCTTCCAAAACCCATAAAAGCACTTTACTAAATCCGCATTGCTTTAATTCATAAATACACTTGTTAAGTAGTAACCTACCGTATCCTTTTCTGATGTAATCGGGCAGAAAATATATAGAAACAATTTCTCCGTAATCACTATACTTTTCCCATCTTGATTTGCAGAAACTTGCAGTACCTATAATCCTTCCGTTTTCTATCAGAATAAGGTTGTTCATGCCGGCTTTGCCGATACTATTAGCCCATTGTCCGTTTGGAATACTGTCAAGGTATTCCTGTGGAATAATGTCCTTATATGCATATTTCCAACTGCTTTCATATATGTTGCTTATTTCAAGTAGATTATCATTTTGATTGATGTATCTGATTTCCATTATAATATCTCCTTAAATTCCACTTTCTCAATCTGATATCACTTTTCCAATTATACACGAAATTATATAATTTTTCAATTACCCGCACTGCTTTGCTTAAGTTTAAGCCTTACTCCCGCACACAGCTCAAGTGCCGCATCTATTTTTCTATATGAAGATGATTTGTTCTTCTGAGCTTTAATTGTACAAGCTTTGCCGTTTCGGTAACAGAAACATTCTGTATTATCTACACAAGCTCTACCAAATGGATTCCATCATTCAATATCATTTCATAAGGAGCGGTAATTTCCTGTACTTCGTATTTTCCAAGATAAATCAGCATATCGTCAGTCGTAATAATATCTTCTCGGCTCTGATTTCATAGACGGTGACGGAAACTTTTTCAAAAACAGTACGTTATGAAAAAAACAATTTTTATTTAGCACTTTAAAGTGCAAAAAACATATTGACTTTATCCTTTTAAAGTGTTAAAATACATTTGTATTAAATACAATCAATAGAAAAGAGGGGTTTTTATGAACATGACACAAATTCTTTGTGCAATTTTGTTAATAATGTTTTTTTCACTGATGATAGCTGTTGGCTGTCGAACAAGAAAACATGCTGCTGACGTTAGCGGCTTTGTTCTTGGAGGACGAAATGTTGGACCTTGGCTTACAGCCTTTGCGTTTGGTACATCTTACTTTTCTGCAGTAATTTTTGTAGGATATGCAGGTCAGTTTGGTTGGAACTTTGGACTTGCTTCCACTTGGGCAGGCTTGGGGAATGCTTTCATCGGCTCATTGCTTGCTTGGAATGTTTTAGGCAGAAGGACCAGAGTAATGACTCAGCACTTGGATGCAAAAACTATGCCTGATTATTTTGGCAGAAGATTCAATAGCAGTATCTTAAGAGTGGCTGCTTCTGTTATTGTTTTTATTTTTCTGATTCCTTATACGGCATCGTTGTATAACGGTTTATCAAGTTTGTTTGGAATGGTGTTTAATATCCCTTATTGGGTAGTTATTGCAGTTATGGCTGTGCTTACCGGTATTTATGTAATAATAGGCGGATATATGGCAACGGCCGTCAACGACTTTATTCAGGGTATTATAATGCTGTTTGGAATAGTTGCAGTAATTTTTGCAGTACTGCACGATAATGGCGGATTGATGCAGGCTACGGAATCATTGTCTGCTGTATCAGATTCAACCACAGCGGGTTGGAGCGGAGGAGCATTTACTTCATTTTTTGGACCTGACCCGTTGGCGCTATTGTTTGTTGTTATTCTTACCTCACTTGGTACTTGGGGACTTCCTCAAATGGTAGGTAAGTTCTATGCAATAAAGAGTGAGGGCGATATTCATAAGGGCACAGTAATTTCAACTGTCTTTGCGATTATTGTTGCAGGCGGATGCTATTTTCTTGGCGGTTTCGGAAGACTTTATGCAGATAAGATTACATATAATCCTGAAACAGGAAAGCCTTTGTTTGATACAATAATTCCATCCATGTTGTCTACTCTTCCGGGAGTAATTATTGCAATTGTAATTGTTTTGGTTCTTTCTGCCTCTATGTCGACTCTTTCCTCGCTTGTTCTTACATCAAGTTCAACATTTACTATTGATATCGTTAAGGTCCTTTCAAAGAAAGAAATGACAGAGAAAAAGCAGGTTAAGATTATGAGGATATTTGTTGTATTTTTCATATTTTTTTCTGCGGCGATTGCAATATTTAAGGATTCAAATCCAACAGTGACATTTATTGCTCAGATGATGGGTGTATCCTGGGGTGCTCTTGCCGGTGCATTTCTTGCCCCATATATATATTCGCTTTATTCAAAGAAGATCACAAAGGCAGCCACTGGTGCCTGCTTTATATGGGGCTGCGGTGTTGCAGTATTGCAATTAGTTGTAACGCTCAGCGGTATTGATGCTGTCTCTTATACACATCTCCGAGCCCACGAGACAAGA
>USCU01000140.1 GCA_900553335.1 uncultured Ruminococcus sp.
GATCTACACAGAGTAGATCGTCGGCAGCGTCAGATGTGTATAAGAGACAGTCATACACCTTATCTGTCATATAAAAGCACTGAATCACTATTCTCTGCGGGTTGGTTGCAAAATACAAATTGTTAATCAATACCGCATACTGATCGCAGATTATTCTTATTATCTTTGAAATTTCAGAATGATCTCCTGCGTCATATGCTCGCTTAATTATATTAATATTTATTCTGTCAGGATCCCCGCCCGTCAATTTAAAAAGCGTCGGCGTTTTATTTGCAGAATGTATCCCCCTAACCCTTTTAACAATCGCAGGTATTGACACTTCGTTCTCCGCACAGCCTCTTCTTCCGCATTTCGGACAACGGAAAGCAGAATTCTTATTTACAATCATTTTATCTACAAAGTCTGTTCTGTTATCATAAGAAACTATCGGATCGTTTAGATTGGCGACAACAAAGTGAATGCTGTTTCCAATTTGCAGATATGCAATATTTCGTCTGTCCTTGTCTTTATCCGGCAAAAAATCAATATTCGCCATCGCCGTTCCCTTGACTGAGTTATCAAAAATAAGCGGAACCGGAAACTGAGCGTATATATCATCGGCAAGATGTATGTAATTAGGTTCACCGTTTTCTATTACTACCTTAAGACGTGAAAACATCGACGGAAATACTCCGAATCCTATTCCCAAAAGATCGCAATTTTTAAGACAATTGTCAGTCAAAATACTTTTTATCGAATCTTTTATAAAATCAGTAATATCATCGTATTCTGCATTTTCATCAATCTGTTTATTTCGCTTGTCAAGAACAAGTCCCGAAAGCGTCGATAAGCCAACGCTTACTATATCCTCTTCAACGCAAACACCAAGAACAAATTTATAGTTTTGGTTTATGTCAATAAGTATCTTCTTCCGCCCTCTCGGCGCTTTATCGAGAGTGTGCTTATATTCTCCAACTTCGACAATTATTCCCTGGTCGATCATCTCATTAGTTATTATCGTAACCGCCGCCCTAGTAAGATGAAGCATATTCGCAATATCAATTCTCGAAGTAGGTCCAAGACGTTTTAAAATCTTCAGAACCTGCATTCGGTTCTGACGCTTTAAATCCAGCTTGCTAATACCATGCTGCTGCATATAAAAATTCCCCCTGAAAACAATTGTTAATTCAATAAGGGGCGCAGCCCCGTCATTCTGCGTTTTCAGTGGAGGGCTTATTCCACCACTGAAAAAAATCAAGCAGAACCCACCTATAAAGGTGGGGAAATCTTAATTTATTTATTTCAACAATTATTATAAGGGGGGATTATTAATTTTTTGTTAAATTATTTAAAATTTAAATTTAACTGTAAAGAATATAATTAAAGCTCGCTGTTCATATCATTGGAATACTCTTTTAACTCTCTTCCTCTTTTTAAAAGCTCACACAAAGTCTTATCATCGTTGTTCTGCAAAGCTTCTTTATACTCTTTTAAATGATACATTATGTGATCTATTTCCTCAATAAGCGGTTCTCTGTTCATTAAAAACAATGTTGTCCACATTCTCTCATTAAGCTTAGCTACACGAGTGAGATCTTTAAAGCTTCCTGCTGAAAATCCGAACTGCTTCTCAAGACTTGGACTCTTAACGTATGCCGATGAAACGATATGTGCAAGCTGAGAAGTAAACGCAATAACCTCGTCATGCTCCTTAGGAGTTGCCTTTGTGCATCTCAAAAATCCAATTTCCTTAGCAAAGCCTGTAACAAAATCTATTATTTCCTTCGGAGTATTCTCCGTCGGAGTATAAATAAAGCTCGCCTTTTCAAAAAGGTTGTCAAGAGAATACTCAAAACCTGAATATTCCCGTCCTGCCATTGGGTGACAGCCTAGATAGTATACTCCGTTTTCACTTAATATCTTTTCGCAAGCCGTAACAACAACCTCTTTAACTCCGCAGGTATCTATCATTACTGCGCCCTTTTTTAAATCACCTGCGTGCTTTAAAACAAAGTCAATAGTTACATCGGGGTACAATCCGAGTATTACTAAATCAAATGTGTTAAGCACTTCAAGCTCGAAGCCTCCGTCAATAGCCTCCTGCTGTAATGCTGCCGAAACCGCCGACTTGTCAATATCATAAGCGTATACGGGATAATCGGTATTCCTTTTTATCGCTTTCGCAATTGATCCGCCGATAAGTCCCAGTCCTATTATTGCAATTTTCATACAAGTTCCTCCAATCGCCAAAAAGCAATACTACATAAAGCACCGCGTTTTGATTATTTGCAAATCTCGTAAATTGCCCTCGCATAGATTTTTGCAATAGCCTTTAAGGTTTCAATTTTCACCTGCTCGTCTGCACCGTGCATATTTGTTTCCTCTCCCGGCATCTCAGCTCCGAACGCAACTCCGCCATCAACCGTATGGAGATATGTCGCTCCGCCTACTCCAAGACATTTTCCCTCGTTACCCGTTACTTCAGTATATGCGTTTAAAATTGTCTTAATAAACGGTGTATTTTCATCAACCAAATGCCCCTCTAAAGCATGGGTATACTCTATATCCATTCCAAGCGGCAAAAGCTTTTTCTCAACAATTTCTTTTATTCTTGCAAGACTTGCCGTTGCAGGAAATCTTATATCAACTCCGCCTTTTAGCTTTCCGTCATGAGCTTCAAGCAAGCTCAAAAGAATAGTCAACTCTCCGCTTTCTTCATCGCTCATTTTTATACCGAAATGCTCTCCGTTCCCTTCGTTATAAGGGAAAAGCTCATACAAGCTTTCAAGCGTTTTATAAAGCTCGCCTGTTGGCTTTAACGCTTTTAGTATACATATGAGTCCACAAAGCGCATTATCGCCCTTTTCCGGAGTTGAACCGTGAGCTGACACTCCCTTTGCAAAAATCGTTACTCCGTTTTTACTTTCCTCTATGTCAAATTCAATGTCTATATCAAGACTCGCTGTCAAAGCCGCTGCTTCTGTAACAGTTACCCCCGAAACCTCCGCTTCGGCTTCATCCGGAACAGCGTTGACAACGCTTCCAGCTTTAAAGTAAGTCACCTGTCTTTCACCGGAGTTCACCGAATAATTTTTTGAAAATTCAAACTGACAAAGTCCTTTTTCCACATTGATAACAGGAAACTCGCCGTCGGGCGAAAGCATTATCGGGGGAAGCTTTGCATTGTTTTGATAATACTCAAGATCTTCCATCCCCGTTTCCTCAGCTGCACCAAGTAATAATCTAACGTTTTTACTGAGCTTAAATCCACATTCCTTTAAAGCCTTTATCGAATGTATAACCGCAACAGCAGGACCTTTATCGTCAATAACTCCTCTTCCGTATACCCTCTCACTGTCTACCGCAAGAGAAAAAGGCTCTTTAGTCCAGCCGTTCCCTTCAGGAACAACGTCAAGATGAGCAATAATTCCAAGCGGTGTTTCATTGCCGTTTAGATTACACTCCAACATAAATCCATCAAAGTTTTTCGTTGTCATTCCTATATTTGTAACGATTTCGTCAGCCTTAACTAATGCGTCATAGCACGCCTTTCCAAACGGCATTCCTTCGCACGCATCTGAGCGTTTGCTTGGAATCGAAACCAGTTCCTTGAGATCGCCAAGCATTGTATCAACATTGTCATCAATATATTTGTCAACACTTCTAAAATCCATTTAATTCATTCCTTTTCAATAATGGGCGCAGCCCCGTTATTCAACGTTTTCAGAGGAGAATACAATCCCACGCTGAAAAAAATCAAGTGGAACCCGCCGCCTATAGACACGGGGATATCTTAATTTAGTTATACTCTATCCGATTATGGTAAGCTCTTTTGTAAATTTATTCAAGACCTCTGCTCCGTCCTGAGTTACCATTACGAGATCTTCAATTCTCACTCCAACATCGCCTTCAAGATAAATTCCTGTCTCTTATACACATCTGACGCTGCCG
>USCU01000141.1 GCA_900553335.1 uncultured Ruminococcus sp.
GTCTAGTAGTATTGCTGTTCCTCTTCTCATTCATTTCTACTCAACCGCATCAATCACCTTTTCAAGCACATCGAAATATTCCGCAAAGGTTTTTTTACAGCAGGATGGATTTAATATGCGGACGTCCTTAGTCCGTAATCCTGTAAGTGCAAACGACATTGCAACTCTATGGTCGTCATATGTTTCAATCTCGCATCCCTTAGGCGTTCCCGGATAGATTGTTACGCTGTCCGGCTTCTCGTCAACCTTGATTCCAAGTGCAGTTAGATTTTCGGAGATTGCTTTTATTCTGTCGCATTCCTGAAAGCGAATATGACCTATACCCGTTATTGTTATCGGAGAATCCGCAAACGGAGCTATTGCCGCTAAAGTAAGCGCCTGATCGGAAAATGCCGACATATCTACGGTGAATCCACCTTTAAGCTCACCGCTTTCAGAGCCTATAACGGTTATGCCGCCGTCATTGTTTTCTATTACGTCACAGCCCATGTGAGAGAGTAAATTCAAAAACTCAACATCTCCCTGAAGCATACTGGAGGTAACACCATTAACGGTAACCTTCGCACCGAGTGCACCTGCAAGCGCATAAAAGTATGCCGCCGCAGACATATCAGGTTCTATTTTGTATTCCAAAGCTTTGTAACTGTCATTTCCTGAAAAAAGATATTTTATCTGTCCTTCGGAGTTATCTTTTTGCACAGCTACTCCAAAGCTTTTCATCATGCTAACTGTAAGGTCTACATAACTAAGCCCATGAGAACCAACAACATTTATCTCTGTTTTCTTGCCGAAGGTTCCTGCGGCGATAAGAATAGCACTTAAAAACTGCGAGCTTTTATCTATGTTTACAGTAAAGCCTTTCGGGATAGAAGCTTTGTCTTTTACACCGATAATGCGAAGAGGAAAATGTCCCTCATTTTCTATGCACTCTACTGTTGCGCCCGCATCTCTCAGCGTTTCGATCAACGGCTGCATAGGGCGTTTTTTCATTTGCTCAGAGGAGTTTACTGTGTATTCTCCGTCAGAAAACGCAAGCATTGCGACTAGGAATCTTGCAGCCGTTCCTGCGCTTCCAACATTTATCTCTGCCTTTTTGTTAGGTATATCTCCGCCAAAGCCCGTTATGGTTATGTCGCTTGCAAGCTTGCTGCTAAAGGCCGCCTTTACGGGAAATCCAAGAATTTTAAGGCACTCCAAAAAGTGTACTGAGTCATCGCTTGTAAGACAGCCATGAAGATTGCTTGTACCGTTCGACATAGCGGCAAGCAGCAATGCTCTGTTTGTAATGGATTTTGATCCGGGAACGCAAACGTTGATTAAAATATTTCTGTTTATTTTTTTAGGAACCCTGACATCGTAAAAGTTGTTGCTCATATATTATCTCCGTATTATTAAAAGTTGTTTTCATAAGTATATCATATTTTGCGATTGAAAGCAAATGAGCGGTGGATACAAAAAAAGCCGCATTTTACAGCGACCATTTTGATTTGTTTTAGTTTTTGGTGGATTTAAAAACGGATATTGGCAGTCTGTTAATCCTTTTTGAAAGACATATAAGCATCAAGCTGTCCTCTCGAAAAGTCCTCAGGCTGTCCTTTGCATGTGTCTTATACCCAGTTAAGGTTTTCTTTCGACTCCCATTGTATTCAAAATTCAAAGTTGCATAGCAAAAAACGGTGACAACGATAGGCTTTTAGCCTTTATAGAACTAGTACCACAATCTCTTTTTATAAGTTTTACTGCAAACAAGACCACAGTCCTACCTTTTTGGTAAGCTTGTAGTCTTGTTTTTACATTTTCGGGTATTATTTTTGCAGCTTCTGAATTACATACTGCACTGAAAAACGAAATAGCCATTTTCTATCTCAAACGAATACACGCCATCATATTTTTCGACGATCGCCACCATAGATTTTGTGCCGTAGCCGTGGTTTTCCTGTTTTGATCTTGGGATGTTTCCGTCAAATATAACTTTATCATAAAACGGATTTTTAATTTCAAGATAAATTTTATCCGCTTCCGTAAAGCATTTTATGATGATTTTTTTGTTGTCGCACGTTTCAAGTGCATTGATTGAATTTTCAAGTCCGTTGGATAAAACAACCGCTAAATCCGTTTCGTTTACCATAAGCGTTTTGGGCAGGTTTATGTTTATTTCAAATTTTATGTCCTTTTCATCGGCGATTTTATCATAATAAGACATTACTACATTTACGGAATGGTTATCACAGTAGTGTTTAAGCGTACTTTTGTCTATATCCGATATCAAACGGTTAATGTATTTTTCTGCTTCGTCAAAATTTCTGTTTTTAATATAGTCGCTTAGAAGCAGCATTTCGTGTTTCATATCGTGGCGTAGTATTTTAAGGCTGTTTCCTTTTTCTTCGCTGTTGGAAAGCCTTTCATTTACCATTTTAATCTGCATATTAAGCGCACGGTTTTCCTCTGCCGAGTTAAATAGCTTTATCTGAGTCCACAAGACCTTGAAAACAGTTATGTACATAATAGGTACCAGCACAAGGATCATAATAAGCTGTGGAATGTACTCCGGTCTTTTTAAAACGATAGTCGGATAATAAGTTGTCCAGATAATAATTACATAAAACAAAGCCGATAAAATTGAAAACACACCCCAGCCCTTTTTTATCTGCTGCTGCAAGAAGTGATATGGCTTTCGCAAGTATTTCACAATGAAAAATTCAAGAAGCGGAAAAAGAACAAGTCTTGAAGCAAACATTATAATATAGTTTTGAATTCCGAGCAGATTATCAAGCAGGTTAGTTATAAACAAAACTTCAAGTACGATTGTATCAACAACGCAAAAGGTGAACAAGAACCTTGTACCACGGTTTTTCGCCATAATAAAGAAAAATATAAGGCTTGGAAGAACACAGCAGGGAATTATTAGATTGCCTGCTTTTTCAATGCCGAGCAGACGTACATTAAGTACATTTACGATTATAATCGGTATCATAAAAACAGTTGTAATTATGTTTGTCTTCTTGAACGAGTAACGACTTTCATAAAGAAACATAAACATAACGCAGCAGTGTATCAGCGTCCATATAATTGACAAATCACGTAATATTGTATTCATGTCTTTCTCCCTTATTACAATCGTTTTTTGATTTTGGCGTTTAGAAATTTAACTTTGGCGTCGGAGTATTTTCGGGTGATGGGATATTCTTCACCGTTTTTCATTTTAAATCCGTGAGAGGTAACTGCCATTATATTATCCATATTTACCAAATAGCAATTTGCGGTTTTAATAAATGCACCTACGCTCAAAAACTTAGTCTGAATATCGAACGAAGCTTTTTGATAAATGCTTATAATTTTACTTCCGTCCGTCAAATCGTATATAAGATGGTGGTCAAGATACTCAACCGCATTTATTTTGCTGAGTGCGACGGGAACTGTGCCTTCGGAGGTTTTAACAGCGATAACCGTTTCTTCTTTTTTCGGCGGAATATAATATTTGAAGCATTTGTCAAGCTCCGCAAACAGTTTTTCCTTTTCAAACGGCTTGACAAAATAGGAAAAAGCATTAACTGAAAATGCGTCAAGCGAAAATTCTTTTGATGTAGTCAAATATATAATAAGCGCTTTTTTGTTGTATTCTCTTATTTTATGTCCAAGTTTAATACCGTCCATATTGTCCATAACGATATCCAAGAGATATATTTCACTTCCGCCGAAATTTTGCTCATGCTTCAAAAGGTCATCGGGATTTATGAATTTTTCAATTTTAATATCTAACTTTCTGCTGCTTATATATTCATTCATATAGCTGCCGATAAGTGACAACTGTATTTCTTCATCATCACATATACTGATTTTCATAATCTACCTCCGTTGCTTATTTAATTCTATCATATTTTCTTTTCAAATGTCATTTCAATTAAGGGATATTTGCGTTAATTAAGGGG
>USCU01000142.1 GCA_900553335.1 uncultured Ruminococcus sp.
GTCCTTTCCTGCTGAACAATGCCAAAGCACAGCTCCGGTATCATTAGCCAAAATCCCCTTAAAGAATTTACTGTAAGCCTCGGCAGCAGCTTTGCTGTTGATAATAGTTTCATACATCTTTGACATAAACGAAATAATATCAAAGCTTTCATCTTTAAGGATTTCTATCAAATCATCAACAGAGTTATCTCCGTTTCTTGTAATTCCGAGTATCTCCTCATCAACTACCTGAAGATTAAGTACTCTTGCGCCTGAAATCGGCTTATCCGGGTTTTTGCTTCGCTCGGTTTCGGTTCTCAGATCAACCACTAAATTAATTTTGAAGCTCTCAAGCTTTTTAATATCGCTGTCACTCAAAGCAGACAAATCTCCGC
The DNA here is from genome assembly GCA_900553335.1 of uncultured Ruminococcus sp. Lineage (GTDB taxonomy): Bacteria > Bacillota > Clostridia > Oscillospirales > Ruminococcaceae > UMGS1601. The sequence continues at coordinate 375 of USCU01000142.1, forward strand.
TTCTGAAAAGCAATCCCTGCTTTATCTTTCTTCCGTCAGCAGTAATAATTCCGCCAAGATCACGGGTGTTCGGCGCACCGTCAAGTTCTATTCTCTTACTAAGTACCATAGTTTTCATCATATTCCTTAAGTTATATCAGCCGTATATTCCGATAAAAATTCTACAAAATAATCGCTTAAATCATTAGGAACTTCGACCGCAATCAATTCCTCATATTCTCCGTTATGACAATCTATCTGAAATAATTCATATAATTTTCCGTCTATTATATAAAAAACAAATCCTTGATAAGATGTAAAAAGCCCGTCCTTGCTTTCTTTAAAAAGAGTTATTTCAGGTGACTCTTTCTCATCAGGAAAAGCAAGTCTAACAGTTTTTACATCGTCATTTGAAATTGGCGTAAACGGATTATATTCATTTTCTTTTGCAAACTCCATAAGCTCATCAAATTTTGAGTAGTCAACATCAGGTATTAAAGTTGCAGACGATTTAGTCCATGCATACCCTTTGCCAATAACGGCATAATAATCGAAATTAGCGCCGTCCTGATAATATTCCATAGCTTCGTCCCATTGACTTTCATCACAATAAGCTGTTCCATCTTCATACTCTCCGATATAGCTGAGCATTAAGTTCCACTTATCGCAATTCACATGATAAAATTCTTTATCGGAAGCTTTCTTAACTTCACTGTCATGAGAAAGCGAGTTTGGTATCAAATCTCCGTAAAACCCATTTTTATATTTTACATTATCTATAGTCACCGTTCGCGGAATTAAAAAACCGCATCCCATAAAAGTGAGCGTAAAAGCTATAGTTATAAGAAACAGAATCTTCTTCATAAAATCCTCCTTTACGCAAACTGAAACAGCGGCTCTAGTTTTAGAACCGCTGATTTTTTTATCTTCCGCAGCAATGCTTATACTTTTTGCCGCTTCCGCATGGACACGGATCGTTTCTTCCTATTTTCTTTTTCTTTACAGCGCCTCCCGGAAGCGAACCATCTCCCTTAACAGGATTTGCCTTTAAAACCTGCTCCCTCTTAGGCTCTTCCTGTTTTCTTACCTTTACTGTAAAGAGCATTCGTATCGCGTCTTCACAAATTGATGCTATCATTGCATCAAACATATCAAATCCCTCGATACGATATTCTACAACAGGATTCTTATTTCCGTATGCTCTAAGGCTAATTCCACGCTTTAACTCATCCATGTCATCAATGTGAGCCATCCATTTTGTATCTACAACCTTTAAGAGAATGATTCTTTCAAGCTCTCTTAAAATCTCCGGAGTAAGCTCCTCCTCACGACCTGCGTACTTTTCAAGTGCACGGCTGCTAAGCTCGTCGATTATATCCTGCTTTGTAACACTGTCAAGTTCTGCTGCATCATAATTGAAATCATTTTCCGTAGTAATAAGGCCCATGAGGTGATCACGAAGGCCCTTTAAGTTCCAATTGTCATGGACCTCCTCATCCACAATATAAGTATTTACCGAATCGGTAACATAATCGGTGATCATCTTTAAGATCTTGTCGTGAATATCCTCGCCCTCTAAAACCTGAGCACGCTGAGAGTAAATAATTTCTCTCTGGGTATTCATAACATCGTCGTAATTCAAAACATTCTTTCTTATATTAAAGTTTCTTCCCTCAACCTTTTTCTGAGATGACTCAATTACATTTGAAAGCATTTTAGACTGTATCGGCATATCCTCTTCAACTCTAAGAGTATTCATCATTGTGTGAATCCTCTCGCCGCCAAACAGCCGCATAAGATCGTCTTCGAGGGATAAGAAGAAAATAGATCCGCCCTCATCTCCCTGACGTCCGGCACGTCCTCTTAACTGGTTGTCGATTCGCCTTGACTCGTGACGCTCAGTACCTATTATCATAAGTCCGCCGGCATTTTTAACATCAACTGCTTTTTCTTTGCACTCAGCAGAATACTTTTCATAAAGCTCCCTGTACTTTTCTCTTACAGATAGGACTTCTTCATTATCAGTTTCCGCAAAGCCAGTTGCCTCGCTGATGATATCGTCGTCTATTTCCATCTTCTTGAGATCTGCTGTTGCAAGATATTCCGCATTACCGCCGAGCATAATATCCGTTCCACGTCCTGCCATGTTGGTAGCAATCGTTACAGCGCCGAATTTACCAGCCTGTGCAACAATTTCCGCTTCTCTTGCGTGTTGCTTTGCGTTAAGGACATTGTGCTTAACACCTCTGTTTTTAAGCATTCTCGACAAAAGCTCCGACTTCTCGATCGAAATAGTTCCGACCAAAACAGGCTGTCCCTTTTCATGACATTCAACTATTTTGTCAATTACGGCATTAAACTTTGCCTTTTCGGTTTTGTAGATAACATCCGGATAGTCAATACGAATAACCGGCTTGTTTGTCGGAACTTCGATAACGTCAAGCTTATATATTTCCTTAAACTCGTCCTCTTCGGTCATAGCCGTACCGGTCATACCCGAAAGCTTGTGGTAAAGACGGAAATAGTTTTGAAATGTGATGGTTGCAATAGTTTTTGACTCATGAGCAACTTTTACGCCCTCCTTGGCTTCTATTGCCTGATGAAGTCCGTCATTAAAACGTCTTCCTATCATGAGTCTTCCTGTAAATTCGTCAACAATTACTACTTCTCCGTCTTTTACAACGTAGTCGATATCTCTTTTCATTACACCGTTTGCCTTAAGCGCCTGGTTGATGTGATGAAGAAGCGTTACATTCTCGGAATCCATCAAATTTTCAAGATTAAACGCCCTTTCAGCCTTTTTAACACCGCTCTTTGTAATTGTAGCAGTCTTTGCCTTTTCATCAATAATATAGTCCGCTTCGACCTCGTCGTTATCGACCTTAGTGTCAAGCTCTACAACCTTTGTCGCAGTAAGACTCTTTGCAAAACGATCGGCTAAGGAATAAAGCTCTGTAGACTTATCTCCTCTTCCCGAAATGATAAGCGGAGTCCTCGCCTCATCTATAAGGATCGAGTCGACCTCATCAACAATAGCAAAAGCGTGTTCTCTTTGCACCTTGTCCTTTTTATAAATAACCATGTTGTCACGAAGATAGTCAAAACCAAATTCGTTGTTCGTACCATATGTTATATCACATGCATATGCCGCACGTCTTTCATCGTTGTTCAGATCATGTAATATACATCCGATAGAAAGTCCTAAGAAACGATATACCTTTCCCATTTCCTCGCTTTGGAACTTAGCGAGATAGTCGTTTACCGTTACAACGTGAACGCCTTTTCCATTTAGCGCATTGAGATATGACGCAAGACAAGCAACTAAGGTTTTACCTTCACCCGTTTTCATCTCGGCAATTCTTCCCTGATGAAGTACAATTGCTCCAATAATCTGCACAGGAAACGGTTTCTTTCCCAAAACTCTGTATGCCGCCTCACGACATGTAGCAAGTGCCTCAGGCAATATATCGTCAAGCGTTTCCAATCCCTGAAGTCTTGCTTTGAACTCGTCCGTTTTAGCACGAAGCTCAGCGTCTGACAGCGACTTGTATTCCTCATCAAGT
>USCU01000143.1 GCA_900553335.1 uncultured Ruminococcus sp.
GTCATAATAAGCCCCCTCTTGATAACTCTGGAAAGAATCGTAACATCAATATTTCCACCTGAAAGCAAGCAAGCTACTTTCTTATCCTTAAGAGGAAGTTTATCAAAAAGAACTGCTGCAACGGCGACTGCACCTGCTCCCTCAACAACGAGCTTTTGCTGCTCCATGAGAGTGAGAATAGCGGTTGAAATCTCATCATCATTTACCGTTACTATGTCGTCAACGTATTTATTTACAAGCTCAAATGTAAGGTCACCGGGTTCTTTAACGGCGATTCCGTCAGCAATAGTAGACACGCTTTCAAGACATTCGATTTGATTATCCTGGATTGAATTAAACATACTTGCAGCGCCTTGAGCCTGAACTCCGTAAACCTTGACTTTCGGATTTAGCTGTTTTATTGCAAATGCCACTCCTGAGATAAGTCCGCCTCCGCCTATCGGAACGATAACTGCATCAAGATCGGGAAGCTGATCTAAAAGCTCAAGTCCAATTGTTCCCTGACCGGCAATAACATTTTCATCATTAAACGGGTGAATAAAAGTATAGCCCTTTTCTTCTTTGAGCTGTAAGGCCTTTTGATAAGCATCATCATAAACTCCTGGAACAAGACACACCTCAGCGCCGTAAGCTTTTGTAGCCTCGACTTTTGAAATCGGAGCACCGTCAGGAAGACATATGATCGACTTTATTTTGCTTTTCGTCGCTGCAAGGGCAACCCCTTGAGCGTGATTTCCTGCTGAACAGGCGATAACACCCTTCGATTTTTCTTCTTCATTAAGCTGAGAAATTTTATAGTAAGCACCTCTTACCTTAAATGAACCTGTAGTTTGCAGATTCTCGGTTTTTAAATAAACCTTGCAATTATTACTCAGCTTCGGCGCATAGATCACGTCGGTATTTCTGATTACTTCTTTTAAAACAAAAGAAGCGTGATAAATCTTGTCAAGCGTTAGCATACTGACTCTCCTTTTTAGGTAATTTATGATAAAATAAAAGCCTCGCCTCATATTCAAGAGGCGAAGCGTAATTACTCCGTGGTACCACTCTTATTGCCGCAAAGCGACCGCTTATGCGTATCAAACAATACGCTTCCTTATAACGGAGGAAACCGAACAGCCTTAATCAACATAAAGTCTTTAGGGCGTCAGCTCTGGGCGGATGAATATCGGAAAAATGTAACAGCTCACACCAAACGCTGTTTCTCTGAAATCATTAAAACCGATAATCGCAGTAAATTCTGCACCCATCATTGCCTTTAACTAATAAAAATTATATCACTTTTTTTGTCAATGTCAAGAGCTAAAAATAAATATTTTTTACCCTGCTGAAGTTGAAATTTGCTTTTTTGAAAAAAATATGTTACAATTTCTAAAATCTAATTTTTGGTAACAGGAGGAAGAAACAGTGAATACACGAAAGAAGCCAAGGCTGGCCTTTGTGATGATTGCCGTTTTTGCATTGTTGGCGCTTATTGCGGTGATAATGTTTGCCACACCGCTTAAAACCTATACCAACGGTTTTCTGGCTTCGTTTTATACAGACGAAACCGCTGAAGAATCCGAGGAAAGATTTGATGAAATTGATAAAAAGGTAAGAGAGCTTGCCGATGAATTTGATATGGAAATAAAGGAGAGCGACCGTTCAAAACGCCCGTCACTGGATTATAGGTTTGTTTTGGACAACTCTCAGATTTACGTTACTTTTTCGAATACTGAGGGCTATATGAATATGACTTTAATCTGTCAGGAATACATGGCAGCGGATAAAAATGTGCTTTCAAAGTTTTATAACAGCTTTTGTTTTTCAAACGTCAAATCGCTTGAAATAATACAGTACATAGAACAGCTTCCGGTGAACAGCAAAACCGGGGAAGCAGTTTACTTTAACTCAAGCGGCAAGGAGTACATGAAAATGGAACCGGATGGTCTTGTGCTTTCGGGAGCGGTAGAAAAAGATATTTATTAAGTATTAGGCAAAAAGCGGCGGGAATCTTAAGCTCCTGCCGCTTTAATTTTTTACTTTATTCAATAAGGAGCACAGCCCCGTTATTCAGCGTTTTCAGCGGTAGGATAGAGTCCTCCTGCTGAAAAATTAAGCGGAACCCGCAGCCTATAGAGGGTGGACGTCTTAATTCAGTATAAATCGCCATTTGATATTGCGGTATTTTTCTGTTGCGTAATCTATACCGACTCTTTTGTCTGTGGTTATCTTACATTTTTCATCTGTGTCCTCAATCCAAATGTGCGGATTGTCATATATATTTTCTCCGTTCAGTATTCCTGTAATACCAAGCTGCTTAGTAAGCTTTGCAGGACCGTTGAACTTTCCCTCACATGCTCTTATCAAAACAGCCTGAGGATTATCTTTTCCTCCTGTCACAACGTTTAAAAGCCAGTGAATTCCGTAGCAAAGATAGATGTAAATAGTTCCGCTGTCACGGTAAAGAATTTCGGTACGCTTGGTTTTTCCTTTTGATGCATGACATGCGGTATCTTCTTCACCTCTATATGCTTCCGTTTCGGTTATGATAAGCGAGCGTTTTTGCCCGGAGATATTTGTAACAAGCCGTTTGCCGACAAGATCGGGAGCTACCTTTAAAACATCTCTGTCAAAAAAGTCTTTTTTTAGTATCATTTTACTTCAAATCCTTTGATAAGCTCTTCATCGGGTGTGACAAAGAGTGTTTTATTATCTGTGAAAATAACCATTCCGGGTTTTGCACCGGTTGGCTTTTTCACGTTTTTTACATAAGTATAATCAACGGCGACAGAGGAAGAGTTTTTTGCTTTTGAATGATATGCCGCAATGCAAGCTGCTTGTGAAATATCAGTGTCTTTGGGATATAAACCGTTGGTTTTTAAGATAACATGCGAGCCGGGTATGTCTTTTGTATGAAGCCATATATCCGTTTTGAAGCTGTCTTTAAGAGTAAGCTTATCGTTTTGGCGGTTGTTTCTGCCTACCAGAACCTCAAATCCGCCTGATGTTTTAAACTTAAGAGGAGGAAGCATTTTTTGCATTTTTGATTTAGATTTTTTAGGCAGTTTTAAGTACCCTTGCTCATAAAGCTCTTCTCTGAGAGCTAGTATATCCGATTCGTTTGATGCTCTTGTCAGTGCATCAAAAACGCTGTCAATATATAAAAGCTCTTGTCTGCCTTCGTCAGTAAGTCGGGTAAGCATTTTTTCAGCCGTATCGCATTTTTTGTATTCATTATAGTATTTCTGAGCGTTTTGCTGAGGAGTAAGACGCTTGTCAAGACTAACCTTAATATCACGCAAATCCTCTGATGTATAATCGGTGAGCATTACCTCTCCGTCACCTTTTTTAATTTTGTAAATGTTTGAGATTATAAGATCTCCTATTTTCTTATATTCATCTCGTTTTTTGCATTCCAGAAGCTCAGTAAGCTGATTTGAAATTCTTCTGTTTATTCGCTCGCTGGTGCTTATAAGAAGCTTAAACAAATCGTCTGCTCGCTGTCGGGTTCGGCTTAAGCGGTCACGCTCGGCAAAAAAATAATCCAAAAGCTCACTTGGAGAAGCAAACTCTTTTCGTATCATCAAAGAGCCATACTGCAAAATATCTGTAAAGCAAAAATCCTTAAGCTGATTTTCTTTTGTTTTTAAGGTCACAAATTTGTTTTTGTGATTCTTTACCGAATCAGCTGTATTTGTAAAGAAAAAGCAAAGCTTATCCTTTTGTCCGTCGGTTAAGTCCTTAAAGCTGATCGTATCAGTTTTAGCCGTATAAAAAACAGCTTCCCTTGCCATGACAGGAGAGATTCCCTCAAATGTGTGCAGTAAGACCTGTCTCTTATACACATCTGACGCTGCCGA
>USCU01000144.1 GCA_900553335.1 uncultured Ruminococcus sp.
ACGAGATTGCCTCTTGTCTCGTGGGCTCGGAGATGTGTATAAGAGACAGTTTATGATCTCCGTATGCCCAAACCGTATTGTAATCCGGATCGTAAATAGTTACCGGGAAAGTATCATTTGAAAGCTCAGCGTTTGAAAGATCTAAAACAGCAATAAAGTCATCGTTATCAATCGTTTCCATTATACTATCAGGTCCATAGACAACTACGTTTGAAATTGCTTCTGTAACAATAGATATATCCATATCGTTCGGTTTATTCAAAAGCTTTATAGACGATTTTGGAATTGATATGGTTTTACCGGACAATCCGACTGCCTTATAGGTTACATAAATATCGCTTATTTCGGAATCGGATGCTGTAAGTCCTTTTTCGGAAAGCGCAGCTTTTACCGCTGTTTTGTCAACTATAACGGTTTTTCCCGGAGCTGCTTCCCTTAAATTTAAATCAATTGAAACAGACAGTGAATCATCAATTTCACCCGTTGCCGATACGTTGATTGCCTGCGGGGAAATAGTTGAAATCACACTGCTTTCGTCAATAATTTCATTTTGCAGCTCCCCCTGCGAATTTTTGAAATTCACAGATATTGGAACAGAGGCATTCTTTGTCACGTTTACTGAAACAGAAATATTTTCCGGCGTAATTTTCAACTTATCCTTCGGCACAACATTTGAATTTTCATCATATAGTATTATCTCTGTATTTGAAGTTGTAAACGGCTCAGACAAATCCTTTTGCTCGTCCAAAACCTTTACTGAAACGGTGTTTATTGAATCAACTATCGTTTTTGCGCCTTCAATATTAATAGTACTTGGATTTATTACAGGAATATCCTTTACAAAACCATCGGCAGTTGTCAATGACGAGGTATCCACCTTGTCTGACGTCAGTTCCATCACCTTAGTAGCAGTATAATCGAAGGCCAGCGTTACGGTTTTAGGGTTCACAGATAAAACATCAATATCATCGCCGTTAATGCTTGTTACATTGACGTCAAGCGTATATTCTCCGCTTTTTGTAACGTTTGCGGTATTAACACTTGCAACAAGATCTCCGGCAGCATAATCTCCTATTAAATATCTTGCCCCCGAAATATTTGCCGTAATTGAAATATTATCACTGTTTTGCGCTACAAGAGTATTCTCTCCTGTAACGTTGTTTTCCAATGAAACTGCAAGAGGTATTCCGGCTATTTTTTTCTCAACATTCGGATAAACCGTAATAGACAATGTAAACCACAAAATGACAGCTACAACGATAGCCAGTACCATTACAAACCGCTTGCTCTCCAAAAGCCTGACAAGGCTCAGTCTTGATTTTCTTTTTTCCATTTTCTTTTCATCCTTTCAGCTAAGCCCTGACGCTTGATCTCATCCTCTTTTGGCAAAAGCTTTGATGTCAAATGCTTTTTAAGACTGTCTTTATTGTAGCCTCTTGTCAAAACTCCGTCTTCGGCAACCGAGATATTTCCGGTTTCTTCAGATACAACAATTACAACAGCATCGCTGACCTCGCTGATTCCGATAGCTGCTCTGTGACGCGAACCTAATTGTTTATTTATAAACTCTTCCTTCTGCGGTTTTGGAAGAAAGCATCCTGCGGCGAGAATATAGCCGTTTCTTATTATTACAGCGCCGTCATGAAGCGGAGTATTTGGATAAAAAATATTCCCGAAAACAGCTTCGGACGGAACACATTCCAAAACCGTACCCGTATCAATCTGCTCACCGAGCTTTGTCATTCTCTCGCAGACGATCAAAGCACCCGTTTTGGTAGACGAAAGCCTTGAAACAGATTCGCATATAACATTTATGCACCTAGTCCATTTGTCGTTTGCATTTCCCGAATCTATCGGATTAAAAGCAGTAATTCTTGTAACCTTTGTTCTTCCCATCTTCTCTAAAATCCGGCGAAGCTCCGGCTGGAACAAAATAATAACAGCTAAAAGTCCCCATTTAAAAAAGGTATCCAAAATGTATTTCATAGCTTTAAGTTCAAAAAAGTCCGCAATAAAATAGCAGGCACCGATCAAAATTATACCCTTTACAAGCTGACCGGCTCTCGTTTCCTTTGCAATCTGAATTCCCTTATATAACAAAAATGCCAATATTGCTATATCTATAACATCAAACACCGTTATGGATTTTATTATATTTATAAAAGCATCGAAAAAATCAACAAAACCTTCCAAAAAATCCACTTCCCTAAAATTAAAATAAAATATACTTACTAAACTTGAATATATCAGTCTGTCAAAAAATAATTAATAAAACATTGTCACATTGACTGTATTTGTCAACCGGTTAGCGTTGCCGGCTTTGTCGACACACTCATGCACTTACTCAAAATAAGTATATCATAATTTAAAGTATTGTACAAGGCTTTAAGCAAAAAAATTATGGGGGTTTTTGTGACTATTCGGTTATTTAATGCTTGAAAGCTCACGCACTAGACGTCTGACATCTTCAGGCTTATTCATAACAGAGGGTGAGAATCGTACCGTACCGCTTTTTTCGGTTTTCAAAAACTTATGTGCAAGAGCGGCACACTGATAACCGCCTCGGAGAAGTATTCCTCTGCCGCTGAATTTCTCTGCAAGATCAATTGAATTCATTCCGTCTTTATTAAAAGAAACAACTGCCGAATAATTTCCCTCTCCTCTTAATACCTCTATATCCTTTATATTTTTTATTCCTTGCAAAAATATCTCCGTCAGCATCATTTCATAGTCGTGTATTCTGTTTATCCCTTTTCTTTTTATAAAATTAATTCCTGCTCCAAGTCCTATAATACCTACACTATTTACTGTTCCGCTTTCAAGCTGTTCCGGTAAAAAACCTGTTTGCTCAAGCTCTAAGGATGTTGCTCCCGTTCCGCCTTCTATAATCGTCGACAGAGAAAACCTTCCTGAGGATATTAACAGTCCTGTCCCCGTCGGTCCGTAAAGGCCTTTGTGCCCTGACATACACAAGAAGTCATAGCCGTCATTCATCGAAATTGGCAAAACTCCTGCTGCCTGAGCCGCATCAGCTATATAAACAAGTCCTCTTCTTCTGCAAAAATCTCCTATTTGTCTATACGGCAAAATCTTACCTGTAACATTTGAGCAAACAGTCATTGCAACGGCTTTTGTGTTATCCTTTAAAAGATGCTTTAGCCGTTCCATTGTTACATTATCGTCATCATCAACCTCCAAAATAGAGAATGTTATTCCCGAACGCCTTGACATTGCATATACCGGTCGGGAAACACTGTTATGCTCTAAAGAGGATATTATACAATGATCGCCCGGCTTCAAAACTCCCTTTATTGCCATATTTAAAGCATGAGTGCAGTTTAGTGTAAAGACAACATTTTCAACGCTTGCGTCAAAAAGCTCTGCAGCCGCCTCACGCACTTCAAACACTTTGTTTGCTGTTGATACGGACAAGCTGTGTCCGCTTCTTCCCGGATTTCCGCCATACCGTTTAACTGCCGTATAAACCGAATTTGCAACCGACTCAGGCATCGGATAAGTCGTTGCCGAATTGTCAAAATTTATCATTTGTTCACCTGCTTTCTATAGCCTTCTGCCGTATCTTTATACTTTATTCCGTTTGCTCTTAGAATTGCCGTTATTCGGCTCACGTCATCTTTGATTCTTATGGAATATCCGCACCCGGAAAATAAATCGCTTGGTGTTTTTTGTATTTCACAGTAAATTCTCTGCGAGTTTAAAAGCTTTTTCGCTTTTTGTGCATAGGTAATACTCTGTCTCTTATACACATCTGACGCTGCCGACGATCTACTCTGTG
>USCU01000145.1 GCA_900553335.1 uncultured Ruminococcus sp.
TCGCAGAAAACAGCTTACCATCACCGGCGGTTATAAGCTCTTGTTTATTATCTCTTATAAACTTAAATGAAATTTCAGGATTGGATAACGCAATTTTATTTACAATTGCTGCGATTGCATTTGATTCGGTAATATCTTTTTTTAAGAACTTAAGACGGGCAGGTACATTATAAAATAAATCTCTTACAATAATCGTAGTGCCGTCCGGACATCCCGACTCTTCAAGCAAAACAATATCAGAGCCTTCGTTTTCAATGTGAGAACCAAGTTTATCGCAAGGCTGTTTTGTCAGAACCGAAACTTTAGACACAGCGCAAATCGACGCCAGCGCCTCACCGCGAAAGCCAAGAGAGCAAATCTTTTCAAGGTCTTCTTTAACATCGATTTTACTCGTTGCATGACGGATAAAAGCGGTTGGTAAATCCTCATATGACATACCGCAGCCGTTGTCTGTTATACGCATATATGTTCTGCCGCCGTTTTTAATTTCAATGGTAATATTAGTTGCACCGGAATCTATTGAGTTTTCCAAAAGTTCTTTAATAACTGATGACGGACGATCTATCACTTCCCCTGCAGCTATAAACTCAGAAACCTCTTTTGACAAAACTTTTATTCTCGCCATGTCTGCTCCAATCTATTATTGCCTAAATTATATATTCCAAAAGACTTTTTATAAACGGACGCAATTCATCATCCGTTATTTCATCTATATTTGTTCTTTTAAGTATTTCAGTCGCTTTGTTTTCGTTTATCATTCCAAAGCTCAGCTGGTCAGCCGTATTTTCATTGTGCTTAGACTTTACCCCATTTTCAAATTGCGTCAAAAGCTCATCTGCACGATTTAAAATAGCTTTCGGAAGTCCGGCAAGTTTTGCAACTTCTATTCCATAGCTTTCGTCTGCACCGCCATGAACAATCTTTCTTAAAAACTTGATACTTCCGCCAACCTGCTTTACCGCAACGCTTAAATTTTTAACGCCACTTACTTTACCCTCAAGCTCAATAAGTTCATGGTAATGCGTTGCAAATAAAGTTTTGCAGCCAAGCCTTAAATTTCCTGCAATATATTCGGCAACAGCTCGTGCTATTGACAGTCCGTCGTAAGTAGACGTTCCCCTTCCGACCTCGTCCAAAATAACAAGGCTGTTTTTAGTAGCAAGCTTTACTATCTCGGCAACTTCGCTCATTTCAACCATAAAAGTTGACTGACCGCTTGTAAGGTCATCAGACGCTCCGACTCTGGTGAATATCTGATCCACAACAGAAATCTTAGCGTAGTCACTCGGTACAAAGCAGCCTATCTGAGCCATAAGAGTAATAAGCGCAACCTGCCGCATATATGTACTTTTACCGCTCATATTAGGACCTGTTATAATTGACATACGGTTATCCGTCAGATCTAAATACGCATCGTTTGGAACAAATACTTCATTCTTCTGCATAAGTTCAACTACGGGATGGCGTCCGTTTCTAATGTCAATTATTCCGTCAACCGAAATATCCGGTTTGACATAATTGTTATTTACTGCTGCTGTTGCAAAAGAACACAGCATATCTACATATGCAACTGCGTTTGCCGATTTTTGTATTTTATCAAGAAAAGAGGCAATATACGAAATTACTTCAGAAAAAATTTCCTGTTCAAGTCTGATCACCTTATCGCTGGCACCGACAATCATATTCTCGGCATCTTTTAGTTCTTCTGTTATATACCTCTCACAATTAGCTAGTGTCTGCTTTCTTATGTAGCTATCCGGAACCTGACTTATAAAAGATTTTGTTACCTCTATATAATATCCGAACACTCTGTTGTAACCAATCTTAAGCTTCTTGATACCGGTCTTTTCACGTTCATTCTCAGCAATAGAATCAATGATATCTTTTCCGTTTGCAATAACGTTTCTAAGCGAATCAAGCTCTTCGTTAAAACCGGCCTTTATCACACCCCCGTCCTTTACATTTACAGGAGGCTCATCAACCACTGCATTTTCAATAAGGGCTGATATCTCTTCGCAAGGGTAGATATTTTCATTTTGCTCCGATAAAAGCGATGAATCAAAATTCTCCAAAAGCGACTTGATTTTCGGAAGTGATAAAACTGACCGAGAAAGTGCCTTTACATCTCTGGGTGTTGCGCTTTTGTATATTACCCTTGTCATAAGACGCTCTATATCGTAAACACCGTCAAGCTCTTCCTTTAAACTTTCTAAAACAAAAGAATCTGAAATTAAAGACTCCACAGCATCGAGCCTTGACATGATTTTAACAGGACTTACTAAAGGCTGTTCTATCGACGCCTTTAGCATTCTCCTGCCCATTGATGTTTTTGTATAATCCAAAACCCAAAGCAAAGATCCTTTTTTTTCCTTGTTTCTAAGAGTTTCTGTAAGCTCAAGATTGCGTCTTGCTGTAAAGCCAATTGACATCAACGGTTCACGGTCATGACGTATTATTTCTGAAAATCTACCGACTGCTGCCTTTTGCGTATCAGCAATGTATCCGAAAATTCCGCATACTGCATTAACTTCTGTTTCGGATTCATTTATTCCCAGCGTTTCAAACGAATCGGCTGAAAATTGTGCAAGCACACTTTCTTTGTAGATATTTGGAGAAAATTCTTCTTCATCAAAAACCTGCAAAGAAGCGTTCAGCTTGTCCTTAATAAAGACTAATATTTCTCCAAGGTTTTTTTCCTGACAATTGGTTATAACCTCAGCGGGAGAAAAACGTGAAAGCTCGTTTATAACATCCATCCTTGCATTTTTGCCGTTAAAAGTAAATAGATGCACAGACCCCGTTGATATATCAGAAAAACAAATTGAAAACTCTTTGTTTTTAACATATATACAGCAAAGATAGTTGTTGTCACTTTCATCAAGCATGCTGCTCTCGGTAAGAGTTCCGGGAGTTACTACCTTTATGACATCCCTCTTTACTATCCCTTTGGCGGATGCAGGATCTTCGGTTTGTTCACAAATCGCCACCATATAACCCTTTTCTATCAATCTTTTAAGGTAAATATCGCAAGCATGATACGGTACACCGCACATCGGCGCTCTTTCCGATAATCCGCAGTCACGTCCTGTAAGAGTGAGTTCAAGCTCCTTCGATGCTAAAACTGCATCTTCAAAAAACATTTCGTAAAAGTCACCGAGTCTGAAAAAAACAATATGTCTTTGATATTTTGTTTTAACCTCAACATACTGCTTCATCATCGGTGAAAGCACATTCAGATCGACATCACTTAGTCTTAGCACTTATAAACTCACTCCCTTTTGCAAAAAACTTATAAAAATTAGTGGCATCCGCCGCAAGTTGAACAGCTTCCCGAACAGCTTGGAGCAGTTTCCGGACAAGTCATCGGATCCTCTCCTCCGGCAGCCTGTGAAATAATATAATTTACGCTGTTCATAATCTTTTCCATTTTCTCAGTAGCGGCATTGTATTCTGCCATGCTCTTATTTGACATAATCTTTCCGTAAAGCTCTTTGATCTCACCGTCAAGTCTTTTCATTTCATCAGGGTTCTTTTCTTCCTTTGACATTTCCTGATTAAGCTGCATTCTGAGCATATTAAACTCACCGATCATGTTCTGCAAATCAACATCGGTATCGTTTATGCGCTTAGCCTCGATATAAGATTTATACTCCTGACTTTCCTGTAATGCTTTTCCAAGCTCCCTTGCTTTTTCAATTACTGACATAATAATTTCTCCTTTATATATTTATTTTATTAACTTACCTTTTAACGCCCAATTCATGGAGTCAAGGATATTC
>USCU01000146.1 GCA_900553335.1 uncultured Ruminococcus sp.
GACGATGACCTTTAAAGTAAAGGACGACAAGGAAACTGAGCTAAAACGAAATTTGCAGACTATTTATCTGGCTCTTAAAGAAAAAGGTTATAATCCGATAAATCAGATTGTAGGCTATATTCTTTCAGAAGATCCAACCTACATAACGACTTATAACAATGCAAGGAGTTTGATCCGTCATATAGATAGAGATGAGCTTTTACAGGCATTAGTAAAGTCTTATTTGGGTGAATAGTGTTCAAATTAAAATAAACGGCTTGCCATTTTTGGTTATGCCGTTTTTATTTTTTTACGAATATAAATCGCTTTTTTTAAAATAATATATTTAAGTTATTTTGAAAGGAGTGGCTTTATGAAAAAGCTTATAGTATTAGTTTCTGCGTTGTTGCTGCTTTGCGGATGCAGCACAAGAAACGTGGATTCGGAAGTTCAAACCGCAAATGACAAAAAGGACGTAGAAGTAACCGATAAACTATCAG
Source organism: uncultured Ruminococcus sp. (assembly GCA_900553335.1). Lineage (GTDB taxonomy): Bacteria > Bacillota > Clostridia > Oscillospirales > Ruminococcaceae > UMGS1601. The sequence continues at coordinate 480 of USCU01000146.1, forward strand.
AATCGGATATAGATTCGCTTGATAACACTTTAGTCGGTTTTGGTCAGGGAATAGAGGTGGACGATAAAAATACACCTATAGGAGCTGTTCAGTTTAACGAAAAATATAAAGATCTTTCGGCGTATTCCTATAACGAAGATGAGAAGAAAATAACGCTTACTTTTGATCAGGGCTACGAAAATGGATATACTGCTCAGATTCTTGATACGTTAAAGGAAAAAAATGTTCATGCAGTTTTCTTTGTGCTGCTTGATTATGCTGAGAAGAATCCGGAGCTTATTAAACGAATGATCGCCGAAGGCCATACGGTAGCAAATCATTCTGCAACACATCCGTCATTCCCGGCTGTTTCAGTTGATGAAATGAATGACGAAATTATGCAGGTGCACAATTATTTAAAAGAGAATTATGACTACGAAATGACTCTTTTCAGATTTCCAAAGGGTGAGTTTTCCGAGAAAAGCTTAGGTGTTGTTAAAAATTGCGGATATGAATCGGTATTTTGGAGCTTTGCTTATGCCGACTGGGATGTTAATAATCAACCTGACGAAGCTCAGGCACTGGAGAAAATTGTAGGCGGAGCGCATGAGGGTGCAATTTATCTTCTTCATTCGGTTTCAAAGACAAATGCAAATGTTTTAGGAGATGCAATTGATGCGATAAGAGAAAAGGGATTCGAGTTTAAATAGTAAGTTACGGTGTGATAAATCTTTAATTATCACACCTTTTTTTGTTGACAATAATATTTAAGGGTGATATAATAATTTTAAATATAAATCAGCCATTGACGGTTTTATCGTGCATTTGGCTATGAGCATTGTATCAATGATTTGCGGTTATCGCAGTTTGATACGACTGTGTCCCGCGCCTCTAAGGCGGCGGACAACTTAGCATTTCAGTGGGGGAATAATTCCACACTGAAACCCTAAGGAGCTAATGCTCGGTCGTTTGTTGAATGACGGGGCGTTGTCCTTTATTGGAATATTAAGGAGGTATATGTTATGAAACATATTTCAGCGAAAATTACTGCGGTTGTTTTAAGTGTTGCTATGACAGCCGGTATGATGTCTGCTTGTACAACATCAAGCGAAGAATCCGGAGCTAAGGAAATGCTATTAACAGCGTTTGATTCAATGACAAAGTATACAAGTGACACTTGGTCTGCTATAACAGATAATACTGAGGACAGACAAAGCGGAGCAAAAGCGAGTGTAACGTTTGAGCCGGGCGAGTACATCGACGACTTGGCGGGAACAGATGTAAAGGCAATTTCCATTGATGCTGAGAACAAGGTTAAGGGCAATATCGTGGGAAGCAATATAAACGTTTCTTATGACGGTAAAGCCATTGCCGATGTTGATGCGATTATTGACAGCGCAAATGAATTAGGATATATAAAGATCGCCGAGCTTTCGGACAAATACATAAAAGCTCCTATGGACGAGGCTGGCTTTAACGATTTGCTTGGAGTTCCGGATTTAGGATTGGATCTTGACGCTGAAAACGAAGATGTAACAGATGATACTTATACTAAGACAAAAATTGAACAATCAATGGATGTTTTAGGTGAATTTGACGTCAAGGGAATTGTAAGTGATATAGACAGCGTTATAGCTGAAGTAAATAAGAGTTTTCCTGAATCGGACGATGAGGGTGAAAAAACTATAAAGGAAAACGGTGTAGAGGCTGTTTTTAAAACAAAGACTATAGAGTTTTCTAAAGAGGATAATGAAAAGGTTGAAAAGGCAGCTAAAGAAGCTCTTAAAAACTCAGAAAACATTAAAGCTTGTTTGTCAAAGATTGGGAACTATGATGATTTAATCAACGATATGTTTGAAGCAGATGACGATGATGAATCATCCGACAACGAAAAGATTACGTTTTATTACTACGGCGATAAGCTTGTAGGTTTTGGAGAGGACAATAAGAATTATCTTGTTTCGGCGGATACAAAAGACGGGTATATTACAGTACTTAAGGTAAACGAGGACAGCGACAATGTAAGTCTTGCTTTAACCGCAGTACCCGACGGAGATAAGCTTGATATCGAGTTTAACCTAACAATTGATATGTCTGACAGCAGTACCCTTGACTCTTCTTTAGACATTATCGAAGGTGAATCAGGAGCTGTGAAGCTGAAAATCAATGATTTTGAACTTGTAAACAAGGATATTGGTTCATTTAATTCTAACGTTGATGGAGAATTTTCTGTTATGTCAGATGACGAAAATACTATCGACTGTAAATTTAAGGCTGATTATAAGGGCGATAATAATAAGCAGGAAGTAAGCGGCGAGGTAACCGCCAAGGTTGATGGCAAGGATAAGTCTGTCATTAAATATAGCGGAGTATCTGAGCAAACCGATGCAAGTGATATAAAAGTTCCTGAAGAAAGCGATTGTATTGCTGCTGACAGCATTTCTTCAATTTTCACTAAGGACGCTCTTGCTTCTTGGGGAAGCAAGGTAAGCGATGCGCTTGGAGAAGATTTAATTGCTAAACTAAGCGAAAAAATCATGCAGGGTTACGATGACTATGATATAACCGGCGACAGTCTTTTATCTGATCTTGAGATAAATTATGGCATTGATTATTACGATTACTATAACGATACTTATACTGAGTTTGATATGGATAAGTTTTTAAGCGATGCTAAGAAGGTTTATCCGGCAGATAAGTTTGACGATCTTAAAGAGGAGATTGAAGATGTGTATGAGTCTGGATTTACTTCAACTCCTCACATTGATACGCTTTATTCTGATTACGATATAGATATTGATGATTACTTCGACGATAATTATTCAAGCTTTGACAAGGATAAGTTTATGGAGGATGCAAAAAAGGTTTACCCAAAGGATAAACTTGACGAACTTGAAGATGAGGCTGATGATTACGCAGAATCAATGAAAGATATAATGTCATCGTTAAGTGATTTGGCATCGTAGCTTTTTAAAAAGTATTATAGAAAAACAACGCCGGTATGACTGTTCATACCGGCATTTTCTTTTTATTCAATTACTTCATAGTTTTGCGCTGCTTCTTCTTTTTTTGCAAATTCGACAACGTTTAAAACTTTGATTTTAAGAGGTTTTTGTCCCATGTTTATCTCTATTATATCGCCCTCTTTAACGTCGTATGACGCCTTTATTACGCGTCCGTTTACGGATATTTTGCCTGCGTCACAGGCTTCGTTTGCAACGGTCCTGCGTTTGATAATTCGCGAAACCTTAAGGTATTTATCAAGTCTCATCAGGTGCTCCTCTTTAATG
>USCU01000147.1 GCA_900553335.1 uncultured Ruminococcus sp.
GATCTTAACGTCCTTGTTTTGTCTTATAGCGTCAATAGGAGAGATTTTTATTGCTTTTCTTGCGGGAATATATGCAGAAATCAAGGTCGTTATAAGACATACTGCCGAGCAGATTACAAGTCCCCATACGTTTATAACAAGGTGCATTTTTATATCCGCACCCGAATACAGGAAAACTGAAAAAGAATCTTTTAATAGATAAAGAGTTATTCCGATACCTGCACAGCCGACTATCATTCCGAGCGGAATAGCAACAGCGCACAGGACAAGCGCCTCAAAAAACACAGTTCTCATTATCTGCTTTTTGGTAGCTCCTACAGACTTTAAGATACCGAATTGCTTTGTTCGTTCACTTACTGAGATTGAGAAAGAGTTGTATATAAGTAAAATTGATCCGAACGAGATAAGAAGTATTAAAATTGCCGCAAATCCGTATAAAGCCTGGGATAGAGAGGAATCTCTTAAAGAACCGCTGTATGCTAAAAGGTCGCTGTGAGAGCGGTAGTTAGCGTCTATTGTGCTTTTTTTAACATAATCAAAATAGTCACGGGGGTTTTGGACTTTAAAAAATAAATAGCAGCTTCCGCTTCCTCCTCCCGTTGTAAGCGCAGTATATCCAGGACAATCGTAGTCCTCGATTGAATAATCAAGTCTTTCGTAAAAACCAACAACGGTATATTTTTTCTCAGTAGAGTCGGTAATTTCGCCTTCTCCTGTGTAAGGCCCTGTAAGCTCATGTCCATTATCCATTCGCTTTCCGACATTAAGAGTAACAATATCGCCGAGCTTATGAGTAACTCCTCCGTTTGATGAAAGATGAGATGGAAGAATTATCTCATAATCCTTTTGGGGCATTCTTCCGCTTGTCAAATTAACACTTACTAGGTCTGTAAAATTATCGCTTATGGATTCAATCAAAAGATAAGGCTTAGATTCGTTTGTGCTGTCGATTTCAGCCCATCCGACCTGCTGCCATAAAGCCGTATCGGATACCTCAGGATCTGACTGAACTTTTTTAGCCAGATCTTCGGTAATGTTATAGTAATAGCCATGAAATGCACCTACGCGCTGGGTTTCACCTCGTACAAGATAGTTAAGACCGCTGTTGGCCGCCTGTATTATCGCAGTGATAAGAGCCATAGAAAGAGCAATGCCTATTATAGTAACAAGCGTTCGTGAACGGTTTTTCTTAAGAGATCTTACAGTGAACTTGTTAAATACATTCATCATCTGACCTCCCGAATACGCTCGTCTTTTGAAATTTTACCGTCCTCGATTGATATTACTCGGTCTGCCTGTAAAGCGATTGATTCGTCGTGCGTAATAATGATAAGAGTTTGTCCGTATTTTTTGTTGGAGTATTTTAAAAGCTCAAGGATTTCCTGACTGTTTTTTGAGTCTAGGTTTCCCGTCGGCTCGTCAGCAAGTACTACTGCCGGTGCAGTCATCAGTGCACGTCCGATAGAAACCCTTTGCTGTTGTCCGCCTGAAAGCTGATTTGGAAGATTACTTCTTCTTTGCTCGAGTGACAGCGTTTTCAAAAGCTCGTTTAATCGGTCTTTATTAATCTTTCCTCCGTCCATAAGCACAGGTAAGGTTATGTTTTCAACTACGTTTAAAACAGGAATAAGGTTGTAAAACTGATAAATAAGTCCAACCTGACGCCTGCGGAAAATTGCAAGCTGATCTTCATTTTGAGCGTATACGTCCTGACCGTTCATCCAGACCTTTCCGCTTGTCGGGCGGTCAACTCCGCCGATTATATGAAGAAGCGTTGATTTTCCCGAACCTGACGGACCGATGATAGCTAAGAACTCTCCCTTTTCAACTGAAAAGGATATGTTGTCAACAGCCCTTACTTCGTTTTCACCCTTCCCGTAAACTTTTGTAAGATTTTCGATTTTTAAAATTTCCATTTGTTCTCCTCCTTTACTTTGAATTTAGTATACAAAATAAAAGTGACACTACGGTGACTTTTAGATAAGCGTTTTGTCACCAAAGTGTCATTGAGCTAAACTGTTACCTTGTAAAAGCGAACTGTAAACTCTGCACCGCCCTCAGCACGGTTCTTCGCCGTTATCGTTCCGTTTTGCTGAATTATTGCCATTCTTGAAAGAGCAAGGCCGATTCCTACGCTTTCGCTTGATGCATTTTTACCTCTGTAAAAGCGTTTGAAAAGGTATGGAATATCTTTCTCGTCAAATCCGTTTCCATTATCTTTTATTATTACTTCGGTAAAAATCGGTGTTTCTCTTGATATGATTTCAATAGTGCCGCCATTGTCAGTATGCTCGATACAGTTTTTTATGAGATTTGAAAACGCTTCAATGCTCCAGTCCTCATCTCCTGTATATTTCTCGTTTTGTACAGACATCTTCAGCTTTTGGTTTTTAAGCTCCATTGCAACCTCGAAAGGTTCGGTAGATTTTTTCAAAATGTCAGAAACCAAAACTGTTTGATGTTTAAAGCTTGCCGTACCCGAGTCGATTTTTGAAATTTTTAGCAATGACTCAATAAGCCAGTCGATTCTTTGAAGAGATTTTTTCAGGTTGTGAGAAAGACTTATCCTTCGCTCGCTTGTCAAATCCTCGGATAAGAGCATAGATACGGTGAGATTCATGGAGGTTAGGGGAGTCCTGAGCTGATGAGAAATATCAGCTATAGCGTCCGTTAAAAGAATTTTATCCCCTTTAAGCGAATCGGTAGATTCTTTAAGACGAACAGTCATTTTTTGTATTTCGCTTTTTAGTATTGATAGCTCGCCCTCACTTGAGTCAGTTAAAAGTATCTGTTCTTGCCCATGAAGTATTTTATCAATAGATAAGCTTAAGTCTGAAATTGCTGAATATCTTTTTTTAGCAGAGCAAATATATACCGATATATAAAAAGTACAGATCAAAAACGTAATACCGGCAAACAAAAGCGATCCGATAAACAGACCTATCAGACAAAAGATAATTCCTGCGCTGATTTGCAGAAAAAGAGCTTTTTTCAATTCCGGATTGTTAAGTATCTTCATTTCAGTCCATCCTGTATCCCATGCCGCGAATTGTTTTTATTATTTTCGGATTTTGCGGATCATCCTCAATTTTTTCTCGTATTCGCTTTATGTAAACGGTAAGAGTGTTGTCGTTTACAAAGTCGCCTGCGATGTCCCATATTTCATCAAGCAGTCTTGTCCTTGATAAAAGGCATCCTCTGTTGGCGGCGAATAAAAGAAGTATTTTATATTCAAGAGCTGAAAGTATAATTTCCTCTCCGTTTTTCTCAACTGTTCCTTTATCTGTGTCGATAGATATATTTTCAGCAGTTATGATATTTCGGATTCCTGCGCATCGTCTTAAAACGCTTCGTATTCTTGAAATAAGCTCTCTTGGCTTAAACGGTTTTGAAATGTAGTCGTCTGCGCCTATATCCAATCCCGTAACAATGCTTCCTTCATCGGAAGAGGCAGTAAGAAATATGACGGGGATTGTATATTGTTTTTTTATTTCAGCGCATAGCGAAAAACCGTTTCCGTCCAAAAGACATACGTCAAGCAGAATAAGATCAAACGGTTCGCTTTTTAAAAGCTCAAGGGCACACTTTTGCCCGTCTGCATAACGAACGCTAAAACCTTCAGAGTACAGATAGTCAGTTAATGCATAAACCTGTCTCTTATACACATCTCCGAGCCCACGAGACAAGAGGCAATCTC
>USCU01000148.1 GCA_900553335.1 uncultured Ruminococcus sp.
GGATATCGTTTATTAAAATTTATATTGTTTAACAACTCCTTTTTCTTTACCAGTCTATAACGGTAAAAATACAGTTTTTCCATAACAAATAAAACCTGTTATACTAATGTCATAACTATTCTCCGTTAAATCCTTCATCGGACGAATTACCTGCATAACAAACTGCATTCATTAAATCAAAAATCACCGTCTTTTGTTCTTTAAATACTTTTCCCGGGATACGATATAATTTATTTTCATACCAATTCAATCTATTATATAATAAACCACATAAGGATTTACTATAAACTACCATTGCTCCATTGCATGAATATAGATTTCGGGAAATAGCAAAAGAGGTAAAGGTTTTTCGATGATATGGTTCAACTGCCAATAAAGTATCTTCTTCATTAACAGAAAATCTTATAAATTTCGGATTATCCATTAATCTTATAGCATCCTTAAAAATTCTGATGCTTCCGCTTGTAAGGCGAACCGATATAAAAGTGTTTTTATCCATTTTCTTTTACCAATCTGCTTCCGCTTCAAACTTCATACTGTGAAAAATCAAAGAGAATCATTAATTTTTTATCACATTGTACGAGCTTTCCGGGGGTGCGATAATGATAATCGGGATCAAGTTTCCAAGATTTAAATAACTGCCTTGCAAACATTGTACATTCGATCCGGTTATATTTTTTTGTTGTTTTACCTATTTTTGTCCACTGCACAGTCTTTGACGGAGCAGGCATAATTGCTATACATTTCGTTTTTTCATTTACATAAATCGCTATAGTTTCACAATTATTCAAAGCATCATGCGAAGCGGTATTGAATGCAACTGCAGTATTCCAAATTGTCATTGCCGGTTCTGTCTGGCGGCTGAAATATTTTCTTTGCACAACCTGAAATCCATCTAATGAAACTGTTTTGATACCAAAATCAAATGTCATTATATTTCACCTGCCTTTCCTGTAGAAATATAGCCTTCTGCTAAGTTTATTTTATATGCTTCTTCATGCTTTTCAATCGGAATGCCAAAGCATTCTCTCCAATCCTCGGGAAGATATGCACGGCTTTTTCTTTTGCCTGTGTTTACAAACAGCTCAAAATCATTCAGTTTTAAAAGATATAAAGCTTCATTATCAGATACAGCTGGTTTGCCTAGCATTTTATATCGATACTGCTTATCCCAATTCATTAGTTCAAATAGTTTCGCAGCAAATATCTGGCAAATCATATCACGATTGCGAATTTCTTTTTCTCCTCCGCCTGTAGCCCACCGCAATGAATCGGGAGCATCCTCTTCACAAGGACGGATTATCAAACGCTGCTGCTCGGGATGTATTAAAAGCTGGATATGAGTAACTCCGGGAAATCTTCTCAAGCACGCCATGTTACCCCATTTTTATTATGTTAATCAACCTTCTTGGAGGTGCATAATTTTGAATAGAGATTTATTCGAACTTCATCAAATTGAAGAAATAGTAGAAAGAATTGACAGACTTCGAGTGGAACATAACTATTCTATTTATAAACTTGCTGTCAGATCTGGACTTTCAGTTAATACAATTAAACACTTGTACAAAAAGAAAAGTTTTCCAAATATCCGAACCATTTTCAATATTTGCGAAGCTTTTGATATGCCGATTTGGCTGAAAACAATTCATTTATGACAAAAAATGAATATACTCTAATCAACAATTTTAAAAATCTATCAGATAAAGGTCAAAAGCTTCTCTTGGAATTATCAGAGAATCTAAAATAATTTAATCTTTATACACTTTTGCATCCTTGGATTTCTATCTTACTTAAAATATATCAGAAGGTTGATTATCAAAGGAAAAGTCCCATTTGTTTGTATAATTCAAGGGTGCAATTATGTACTTATTAATTCTCTTACCTTAATCTTATAATTTTTGAATCAGACAAAGGCTGCAGATATTTAACAATAAAGCATTGTCATTTAAAAATAGGCATAAAAAACTCTATTCCGTTTAAAGCGGAACAGAGAAAAATAACCAAAGAAGGATTATATATATTTGGGTTACATCATTTGTAAGAAAAGATCCCTAATTAATCTAAAGCCTTTTACAAGGATTGTTTCAAAGGCTTTGGGGCTTGCCGATCATTATCGTACCGATATTAAAGACGATGAGGATAAATATCTTCTTATTATTCTATTTATATAACTGATTATTATTTCATGATATTTTCCGGCGGCAGACATACATGATTTTTGCATACATAATAGGTAGTTTTATCATTTATCAAAGGATATTCTTTGCTCTCAGAAACTACCGATATATTCGATAGGAACGGAATATTGTCTTGCATATTTTGCAAATCCGAGTTATCTTTTAATATGATTGTAATATGCTTCGGTGGATTTTCGTATATCAGCTTTGTAAGCAAAAACATACTGTGTCCTGCCGGATAATCGCTTGCCTGTGATGAAAAAAAGCCAAACTGTTTTTCTGCAAGTTCACGATATTTTTCATTTTCTGTAAGCTGATACAATCTTACAAAGTTATATGCCATAACGGAATTTCCACTTGGTATTGCTCCGTCATAGGTTTCCTTTGGATTCATAAACAGCTCGGTATCTTCGGCTTCACACAGATAGAAACCACCGTTTTGTTTATCTGCAAAACGTCTTACTGTTTCATAACAAAAACGCTCTGCCTTTTCCAAAAAGGCATTATCCAAAGTTGAATTGTACATTTCAATAAGCGCTGCCGTATAAAAAGCGTAATCGTCCAAAAAGGCATTAGCTGAACATTTATCATCACGATAGCTTGCATAAAGCTGAGTGCCGCCGCACAAATTATTTTCAATGAAATCTTTTGCTCTTTTCGCCGCTTGCAGATATTTTTCATTATGTGAAACTCTGTAAAGCATAGATAATGCCGCAATCATCATGGAGTTCCATGAAAGCAAAATCTTATCGTCATAGTGAAGCCTTGTGCGATTTTTACGGTATTCATACAGCTTTTCAATTTCTTTGCTGAAATCCGAATTTAAATCATTGCTTTTCAGCAGATTCGGAATGTTTGTTCCATCAAAATTACCGTCTGTGGTAATGTCAAAGGTCTGCGCAAACCTTTTGCCTTTTTCTTCTCCTAGAACATCAAGTATTTCGATTAATGTGAAGGTATAAAATTTACCCTCAACGCCTTCGCTGTCGGCGTCCTGAGCGCTGTAAAATCCCCCGTCAGCAGAAGTCATTTCACGCATAACATAATCTGCTGCTTTTTCTGCCGTATCAAGATAAAAATTATTCTTTGTCACGCTGTATACTGCCGAATATGCCATTATAAGCAGCGCATTGTCATACAGTATTTTTTCAAAATGCGGAGCAAGAAAATATTTATCCGTTGAGTATCTTGAAAAGCCGTAACCGATCTGATCGAATATACCTCCTTTGCGCATTTGCCCGAGAGTTTTCTCGACCATTTTTAAAACGGAAGTGTCGTTATTCAGCTTTGCATAAAGCGTCAAAAACAGCAGATTGTGCGGAGTGGGAAACTTCGGGGCAGAACCAAAACCGCCATAAACGCTGTCAAAGCTTTCCGAAAATATTCTTACTGCATTCTCGATAAGATTTTCATTATCTGAATCTCTATTATCTGATTTTACAGTTTTTAGATGTTTAATAATTTCATCTGCCGACTGCAAAAGCTCTGCTCGATTGTTATTCCACTGACTCGCAAC
>USCU01000149.1 GCA_900553335.1 uncultured Ruminococcus sp.
GAAACTGTACAGTAATGTGTTTTATTATCACAAAGTAATTTCCAACTTCCAAATTAATTACGCATTACGAATTAATTTGTCCATTTTTCATTGTCAATTATCAGTTATAACATCATCGGACTTGCTTTTGTTTTCAAGTCTTTCGTTTACATGTTCTTTTATGATTTTATATATTGTAGCGGCGAGCGGAACAAAAAATACCATTCCGAAAACTCCGAAAAGACCTCCTCCGACAGTTACAGCTGCCAACACCCAGATTGAAGGAAGTCCTACTGAATTTCCGACAACTCTTGTGTATATGAGGTTTTCTTCAAGAATTTGTACAACAAGGTAAAAAGCAATGAAAATAACTGCTTTCATCGGACTTTCAGTAAAAATTAAAAATGCACCTACAGCAGCTCCTAAGTATGCTCCGACAATAGGAATCCAAGCTGTTATTCCAACTACAACACCTGTCAAAAGCGCATAAGGAAATCCCAAAAGCGCCATACTGAGTCCTATTATAAGTCCGAGTATAATAGCGTCTAAGCATTGTCCGATAACAAAGCTTGAAAATGTTTTGTTTGCAATTGATAGGTAATGACCAAGCTTTTCGCCTTTATAAGGATTATAAGCTCTTAAAACTTTCTTAAATTGTTGTATGAGTGTTTCCTTGTTGGCAAGCAAATAAATTGCAAATATAACAGCTACAACTGTTGTGACTATTGCAGAAACGGTACTTGAAGCAATTGAAAATGCGCTGTCCAAAAGTCCTGTAGCTCCGCTTGTTATGAACGATGTTATTTTAGGAACAAAATCATCCCAGTTGAACTTAGAAGCTCCTCCTATTCCCGATAAGAACGTATCTTTAAGGTTTTTGTCCGCCCACTTTGTAAGATCCTCCAAAAAAAGTGGGATCTTTTCGCCTAAAAGAGTAACCGCTCTTACAATTTCCGGAACTATTAAAGAAACAACAGCCAATATTATCAATAGCAAAAGCAAAATAGATGCAATAAGGCAAACCGGACGACGTGACTTTCGCACAATATTCTTTTTTGAGGACGGAAAATAAATTTTTTCTATTCTCGTTAAAAGAATATTAAGTGCAAAAGCGATTATCAGTCCCAATATAAGAGGAAACACTGCGTCGCAAATTAAAACAAGTAAATTACCCAGAGGCGTTGAATATTTTATTAAAAGTATTATAAGCACTGCCAAAGCGCCGAATCCTATAAGACGTTTGTTTCTTTTTGAAATCTTCATGTTGTTATACCTAATAATTGTTTAACTCATGCTCGACCCAGTCCTGAGTTTTAAGCTCAAGACTTTCCGTAGCGGTTTTGTTTGCTTCTGAAAGAATGATATAAGCGACTGTCGCAAGCGATCTCGCTTCCGTATAGTCCTTGTCAATCACAAAATTTCCGTTTTCAAGCATATCTTTGATTTTTATAATTTCATCAAAACCGGAAAACAGCTGTTCAATATTCGGCATTACAAAATAAGCCGACTGCATAATGCTTCTTATATGGGTTCTTATTCCTGCCGGTATATGCTCAGCATTTTCATTTGCTTTAAATTCGTATTCGCTGAAGCCTCTCTTCATTCCTTTTGCACGTTCGTTTATAACTGTTGCTGCATGTCTTGAGAAAACCAAAGCCTCCAAAAGGGAATTTGACGCAAGCCTGTTGTTTCCGTGAACTCCCGTGTGTGAGCATTCTCCGCAGGCAAACAGGTTGTCAACAGTGGTTTCTGCCTTTTCGTCAACAGCGATTCCTCCCATGAGATAATGCTGACAGGGATATATAGGTATTAAATCCTTAGTCATATCATATCCGGCTTCAAGAAGCTTTCCGTAAATCATAGGAAATCGGTTTTTTATAAATTCAGGTTCTTTATGAGTTATATCGAGAAAGAATTTATCACTCTTTGTTCTTTGCTCCTCAAAAATTATTGAATGAGAAACAACATCTCTCGGAGCAAGCTCAAGTCTGTTGTCATAATCCTGCATAAATCTTTCCTTGAAGCAGTTTTTTAGATATGCGCCTTCTCCACGTACGGCCTCGGAAATCAAAAAGCATTCTCTTGAACTTTTATCATTAAAAGCTGTGGGATGAAATTGAATATAGCTTAGTCTTGAGATTTTTGCACCCATATTATAAGCGAACGCTATTCCATCTCCGGTAGCAATTGATGAGTTTGTCGTGTATTCGTAAACCCGTCCGATGCCGCCTGTTGCAAAAATACTGAAGTGAGAGTTATAAGTGGTATGGAAACCGCTTCGCAGTACATCAAAAGAAAATCCTGTATGAGTTTTCTTTACGCCGCAAACCAGCGCATTGTCTATTACATCGACATTTTCGAGCGTCAAGACGTAATTTCTGAGTTTTGTGGTGATTTCATCACCGGTTGCGTCCTTGTGGTGAAAAATGCGGTGCTTGCCGTGACCGCCTTCAAGAGTTCTGTGGTAATCACCATCGGGAGTTTTATCAAAATCCACACCGAGATTAATTATTTTTTCAATGTCGATATGAGCTTCGTTGACAAGAATAGTAGTCGTTTTAGGGTTGTTCTCAAATCCTCCGGCAACATAAGTGTCATGCCTGTGAAGCTCCGGGGAATCTTTTGGAGAATCATAAACTCCTGCTATTCCTCCTTGGGCAAGCGAAGAGTTGCAAAGAGCAAGATCTGCTTTTGAAAGCAGTAAAACACGCAGGTTTTTAGAGAGATTTATCGCTGAATAAAGACCTGCAACGCCGCTTCCGATAACTATTACGTCATAATTATTCATAAAAATGACACGGCCTTTCTGTGTTAGTGAAAATGATTTTTTTAGTTAGTATTAATAATACCATACTTTTTTAAAAAATGCCATACTTTTAAAGTTTTTTTATAAAGATTGTGAAAAGAAAACAATTTGAATAAGCGTTTAAAAATATCCAATTATTAAATTAAATACAAAGGGAGGTCTTTTTATGGATAATTTCAGCTTTTTAGACGCTCATGAACGAATTCTTTCTCCGATGCAGGCTTATAAATTCGGATTGGCTGTCGGTTCATCTGTCCGCGAAGGAAGTAAGATAGCGGTAGGCTTTTGTAAAAACAGGGGAGCAGATATTTATGCATATTTGATTTCTTCTGCGATTTCCGCCTGCGGCAGTGACTGCTATTTGATTCCCAAAAGTGAGGTTTTCTTGTCAGCATACGGAGCAGAAGTTATTTCTGCACATTGTTATATACACATTTGTTCAGAAAGCCACATGAGTGTTTATGCCGGTGGAAAACTTGGAAGCGGACTGGATAGGGATTTTTTAAAAGAGATAACAAAGAGATATCATTCAAACGATTTTGCAACAGTTTTACCGCATTTAAGCGGGAGAATCAAAGCCTTAAAAGATATAAAGAGCTTATATGAATCTGATCTCAGCGAGAGCTTCAGAAATATAAATGGCATAAGAGCAACTGTTAAAACATCATCGATACTTGTGGCAAATCTGTTTGATGAGATTATACGGAAAAAAAACGATTTGAATGTCGAGGAAACAGTTTTTAACTTCTCGCTTGACTGCAAAAAGGTGTCTGCTTACAGTGAGAAAACAGGATATGTTTTTTATGAAACTCTTTTGCTGCTTGCCGCAAAAATACAGCTTGAAAAAGGGGAAGAGGTTATTGTTCCTAAATTTTTTCCGTCTGCAGCAAACAGACTTTCGGGC
>USCU01000150.1 GCA_900553335.1 uncultured Ruminococcus sp.
CTACACAGAGTAGATCGTCGGCAGCGTCAGATGTGTATAAGAGACAGGATTGATACTAATACGGAAACATTTGATATTCAGAAAATCCAAAACCGCCGTTTTATGTATAATCCGCAGACAGGCACGTTGATTTTGGGAATACAAACACAATGCAACGATTTCTTTTATAAAAAGGTTACGGAATATCGGCGTATAGGTATAAGGTCAAATTTCAACGAGTTTGTGAGTGGCTGGGTTGGAAGCGGTAAAACGGGCGTAATAGATTTTACGCCCTCCGTTCCGACTGCCGCAAAATCTATTTTTAATAAAGCGCTTGATACGCTTATTATGTTTTACAGAAATAACGCAAATATGAAAACAGAAATAAGAGGGTTCGGCAATACGAAGCCGCAGCCTTTGGAAAATATTATAACTGAAAGAGAGGTTGAGCTAATGGCAAAAGCACAAGCAACAAAAGCGCCTGAAAAATCGGAGCCGTCAAGGGCTTCTGTACAGGCGATAGAATTATCCGGCGAAACGCCCTATGAAAAATTGAGCGAGATTTTGAAAAAGCTGGAGGACGGAGTGAAAGACATATTTAACGGCGATAAATATGCGGAATATCTTGCGTGTATGTCAAAATTCCATAATTACAGTTTTAGAAATTCGCTTTTGATTTTAATGCAAAAGCCCGACGCTTCTATGGTGGCGGGATTTGGCGCATGGCGCGATAATCACAAACGCACAGTAAAACGAGGTGAACGCGGTATTAAAATAATCGCGCCGTCCTCATACAAAACAAAAAAGCAGATTGAGAAAATAAATCCGGCAACAAACAAGCCGATTATAGGCTGGGACGGTAAACCGCTTACAGAGGAAAAAGAAGTAACTATCCCCACTTTCCGAGTTGCTACCGTATTTGACTTGTCGCAGACGGAGGGCGAACCGCTGCCGAGTTTGGGAGTTGACGAGCTTACGGGCAATGTTGCGGATTTCAAAAAGTTTTATGCCGCACTTGAAAAAATATCGCCTATGCCTATTGGGTATGAGGATATAGATACGGGAGCAAAGGGATATTGTAATTTTGAAGAACAGCGAATAGCCGTAAAAAACGGTATGAGCGAGGTTCAGCAGTTAAAAACGCTGATACACGAAATTGCACACGCTAAACTACACAATATTCTCAAAGAAAAATCAACGGAATTGACGCCCGAAGAACAAAAGAACAATCGTACAATGGAGGTTGAAGCTGAAAGCGTCGCCTATACCGTTTGTCAGCGATATGGGATTGACACTTCCGATTATTCTTTCGGATATGTTGCGGGTTGGAGCAAAGATAAGGAATTACCGGAGTTAAACGCTTCCCTTGACACAATACAAAAAACGGCGAATGAAATTATATTAGGCATTGACGAGTATTATAAAGAGCTTGCAAAGGATATTGAGCAGACCGAACAGGAAACGGATTATACACAATTTACGGGCTGGGATTTTAACGGCGGATACGCTGCAATCAATACAGACGCTAATTATCTGCAAGTATTTTTTAATGAAAAGCCGGACGATAATATCCGCGCCGAATTAAAGGCAAACGGTTTTCATTGGGAGCCGAAAATAAAAGCGTGGCAGCAGCCATTAACAGGCGAAGTCCTTAACGCTGCTGACAAGGTGGAGTATATCAGACCATTAGACGGTACATTACCGTCTGAATTTCAGAAACGAAACGAGGAACCGGCGAAGATAGCCGAACAGGACGGATTTTCTGAATTGTCGGACGCAGACGCGGCAGACGGCGCAAAAGTATTTGAGCCGGAGGACAATTCCAAAGACACACCTACCATTGACGAGCTTGAAGCAAAGGCGAAGAATGGCGAACCTGTCGCTATTATGGATATTATCGCGGCAAATGAAGCGGAAAAAGTTAAGAAAGGCAAAACGCCTTCCAAAAATGAGACATCTAAGAAAAAGCCGTCAATCAAAAAGCAGTTGGCGGAAGCAAAGGCGCAGGCAGATAAACAGCCGCAAAAATCCGAAAAGGTCAAAAATGCGGCTTTGGAGGTTTAAGCTATGCGTAAGTTTGAAAATGTGGATATTATAAATTCGCTGCGCCGAATAATGAACATAAATACAGAGCATTACAAAAATGATTTTTTTCTTGATGTTGATACAATACATACGGCAGCGTTAAGCGACAGTGCAGAAGATAAGTATTTACTTTTTATGTCGCGTCTGAACGGTACATACTGTTATTGTGAAACGGACGTCTTTACAAAAGATACATCAGCATATAATACTTGGACATACTATGGCGAACAGGCACACGACAATATTATTGCCTATGCTATTAAAATAACGGGTTTTGAAAATGAAGTCATCAAGGGCAATCTTTATGAATTAGATTATCCGAAGCATTTTAAACACGTTATAAATGTTTCGGTGTGTGCCGATAGTGTTTCCGCTGATGAAGAATTAAAATTTACTCTATCGTGCGAGCATAAACGACTTGAAAAGCTGAAATGCGGCAATATTGACAATCATATTGCGGATTTGTCAAAAAAGAAAATCAAGGCGCAGCTTGATAAAATGACGGAAGCTGAAAAGGAGGATATTATAACCCACGTCGAATTAAGCAAAGATTTTGGCGAAGCAGATTTACTAACGCAGGCAGATATTGATTTATACAATGCCATAATTGCAGAACGGACAGCGAAAAAGCCATCAATCAAAAAGCAGCTTGCGGAAAACAAGGGTAAATCCGAACCGATGAAATCAAAAACACAACAACAAAAGGAGGATATTTTACTATGACATTTTCACAGGACGAAATAAATTTGATGTGTATTTATGATACATCTGATAAGACGGAGCTTTTAAAAGAGCTCCGTTTTTCTGTTCCGTACATTGAAGATACGGAATTAAAGGAAATTACGGAAACGGTTATTGACAAGCTGGAGCGTATGACGAATGATGAATTTTCTAAGCTGGAGCTTGAACCTGATATTGATATGGAGGATTAGCCTATGGCAGATGAAAAAGATTTTAGAGAGCCGGACGGTGCTACTCAGGATTACGAATTAGACGAAGTATTTGAACTTGCTTTTGAAATAGACGCATTTTTAAGAGCGCATAATTTGAAATACAGGACAAAATTTCCTATGGAACAAAGGCAGCGTGAAATACTTGCGGATAAAATGTTAGAAAGCGACACATTTTATATTAAACATCTCATATCTTCCGTATTGGGACACGAGGGCGACGCACTGATGAACCGCCTTAATGCTTATGAAACGGAATTTAGAAAAAATCAATATTCTGTCTATCATCTGAAATCGGATTATGACAAAAAATGCGGATATAGCTTAAAGTCTGAAAGAGAAAAAGGAAATTATATAAATAAGGATATGTATGAGATTGTTCGTTCCGAACCGCTTGAACAGTATAAAACGCCTATGGAAATAGACGTAGGCTTAATGATAAATAAAGCCGCCGGCGCTGCTGTTTATCAGCCTGATTTAAGGGATATTATCGTCATAAATTATGACGGTCAACAAAAGGCATATTTCAAAGGATTAAAGGAATATACAGAAGCTCCCGAATTTACAGGGGTTCATATAACATCGGCGGCATTAAATAATTATAAAGGTCTGACGGCTTTTCTCGGAAAAGACGGTAATGTTTATTTGGGAAAAAGTGAACGCAATCTATATAA
>USCU01000151.1 GCA_900553335.1 uncultured Ruminococcus sp.
CAGCGTCAGATGTGTATAAGAGACAGGTATCTTAACAGTCACGACTTTCCTGTGACAAGCGTCTTTACCGCAGGAAGCCTTGAGCATATCGCAGAGGATATGACGGCTCAGGATTTAAAATTCGATTACAGAACGGTTGCCTTTCTGGAGAATACAGGAGGAATTATTTAATTAATTTCATATGATACCTATTGACTTTTACTCTTTTGGGTGGTAAAGTTTATTATATGGGATTAATGTTCCCGCAAATTTAAAATAAGGAGTTGAGGATTAATGGACAGTTATGTCGAACATAACAGCATAGAACCCCGAGGGAGTATAAATAAGACATTTCTGTCTGAAATGCCTTAGCTTTATGCTTTCAAAGGGTATCCAAACTGAATCTGCTGCTAAGATTGTGTTATGGTGATAGTTATACATCAAAAACCTGTCGCAGCAGCAGTTGATTATTAAAAATGAGGAGGATACGCCTATGGAGCCGATAGATGAAAAGGAGCTTGTTTTAAAAGAGCAGGCTTTAAAATATATTGAAAACAGGCAGTATACTTTGCTTAAAAACTATCTTTCAGATCAAAATCCTGCGGATATTGCGGCAATCATGGAAGAGGTTGAGGACAAAGATATACCGCTTATTTTCAGAATTCTGCCTAAAGACGAGGCTGCGGAAACTTTTGCTTATATGGAAAGTGAAACGCAGAGAAAGCTCATTGTGTCGTTTTCGGATAAAGAGCTTAGAGAGGTCTTAGACGATTTGTATCTAGATGATACGGTCGATATGATCGAAGAAATGCCTGCAAATGTTGTTGCAAAAATTCTGAGAAATACCGATATTCAAACAAGAAAAAAAATAAACGAGCTTTTGAAGTATCCTGACGACAGTGCAGGAAGCCTCATGACAATTGAATATGTTTATTTTAACAGGGATATGACAATTTCTGAAGCACTTGACAGAATACGTTCTGTAGGTGTTGTCAAGGAAACTATATACACCTGTTATGTTACTCAAAGCAGAAAGCTTGTCGGTGTTGTAAGTGTTTTGGAGCTTCTGACTGCTGATCCTCAAACAAAAATTGAGGAAATAATGGATTCAAACGTCATTTGCGTGCATACTGATGATGACCAGGAATTTGTTGCTAAGCAGATTCAAAAATATGACTTTTTGGCGCTTCCTGTTGTTGACAAAGAAGATAGGCTGGTCGGAATTATTACGGTTGACGACGTTATCGACGTTATTCACGAAGAGGCGACAGAGGATATCTCAAAGATGGCAGGTATTACTCCGAACGAAAACTCTTATTTTAATACATCAGTTTTTCAGCACGCAAAGAGCCGTATAGGCTGGCTGTTGTTTTTGATGCTTTCGGCAACGCTTACTGGAATGGTAATAAATCATTACGAGCATTTAATGGTTACTGTGCCGCTTTTGTATTCGTTTGTTCCTATGCTTACCGGAACGGGAGGAAACAGCGGAAGTCAGGCGGCAACACTTATTATTCGTGGATTATCTATGGACGAGATTCAGTTTAAAGATATATTCAGAGTAATGTTTAAGGAGTTTAGAGTTGCGCTTTTAGTTTCAAGCGTTTTGGCGGTTGTAAACGGCGCAAGAATTGCTATAACTTATTGGAATAACGATCAGGGAATAAATTCTATTCTTTTAGGGCTTGCGATTGCTGTTTCGATCGTATTTGTTATTGTTCTGGCAAAAACGGTGGGCTGTATTCTTCCGATGCTTGCAAAGAAAATACACTTAGACCCTGCGATCATGGCAGCTCCGCTTATTTCAACAATTGTAGACGCCTGTGCTGTACTTATATACTGCAATGTATGTATTTTGATGTTCGGTGATTTGCTGTGATAAAAGATTTTTACATGATAACAACCGCTTTAAGGATTTTTTCTTTAACAGCGGTTTTGCTTTTATTCGTCTCGATTTTCAACACCATTGCTGTTTTTTTGAAAATCTATGGTATAATGGTTTAAGTAAATGGTTCATTGGGGGAGATAAAAATATGTCAGAGCATAAAAATGATCTTAAATGTTTAGCGGAAGAGTTCTCAAACTGCCGTAGGATCTTGCTGGCGCTGGGAGATGAGAACCGTCAGCATTTGATTATCGAAATGCTTAAAATGGATCATTGCGGCGGCGTAAGAGTAGGAACGATAACCGAAAAAACGCATCTTTCCCGTTCGGCAGTTTCTCATCACATACAGATTCTAAAAGATGCCGGTCTTTTGAAAATGAGGAGAGAGGGAACAAAAAATTATTATTACTTTGATGCAGATACTAAGGCGATGAACGAGCTGTTGTATATGCTTGGACATGCAAAGAAAATAATGGAAAGTCTGCCGGATAGGAGCGGAGATTGATTTATGGTTCTTAAAATAGTTATATGTCTTATTGCCGGCGCAGGAGCAGGATTCGGTACGGGACTTGCAGGACTTTCTGCCGCCGCAGTTATTGCTCCGATGCTTGTTACGTTTTTAGGTGTAAATGCTTACGAAGCGGTTGGAATAGCGTTGGCATCTGATGTTCTGGCCTCTGCTGCGTCTGCCTATACTTACAAGAAAAACAAAAACATTGATGTTAGAAACGGCATTGTAATGTTAATAGCAGTATTGGTGTTCACTCTTGTCGGGAGTTATCTTGCATCGTTCCTTCCTCAGGCGACAATGGGAGGATTTTCGATGTTCATGACTCTGTTTGCAGGACTTAAATTCATTTTTAAGCCTGTTATGAGTGCAAAAGAAAGCAATAAATCAAGAAACAAAAGAAAAGCGGCGATTCAGTCTATCATTTGCGGAATGGCGGTAGGACTTATATGCGGCTTTGTAGGTGCAGGCGGCGGAATGATGATGCTATTGCTTTTGGTAAGCGTACTCGGATATGAGATAAAAACTGCTGTAGGTACAAGCGTTTTCATCATGGCATTTACTGCTTTTACAGGCGCAGCTTCACATTTTGTTATCGGTGGAGGAATTACAGACTATGCGATTCTTGCTTTGTGCATAATCTTTACGCTTATAGGAGCTATTCTTACGGCTAGATTTGCAAATAAGGTTTCTGCAAAGGTTATGAACAGAACGCTTGGATTTGGGCTTGCCGTTATGAGTATCGCAATGATAATAGTAAATTACATTTAACGGAGGTATTTTTATGAATTTGATTGAAGCAATGAACTTAAGACACAGCGTGCGCCAGTATATTGATAAACCGCTGGAGGACGATGTTATTTCTGCGTTGAGAAAAGAAATAGACGAAATAAACAAAGAAAGCGGTATGCACATTCAGCTTGTAACTAATGAGCCTCGTGCGTTTGACAGCTTCATGGCACATTACGGAAAATTCTCCGGAGTAAAAAATTATATAGCATTGATCGGCAAAAAGGGCAGCGACTTAGATGAGAAATGCGGTTATTATGGTGAAAGACTTGTTTTGCTCGCACAGCAGCTCGGTTTAAATTCCTGTTGGGTCGCTATGACATACAGCAAAATTAAATCTGCATATAAAATCTCAAACGGTGAGAAGCTCTGCGTTGTGATAGCATTAGGTTACGGCAAAACTCAAGGCGCAGCACACAAATCAAAGCCTATGGAAAAGGTGATAAACGTAAACGGTTCTGTTCCGCAGTGGTTTAAAAACGGTGTTAAGGCGGCTTTGCTT
>USCU01000152.1 GCA_900553335.1 uncultured Ruminococcus sp.
ACCGAGATCTACACAGAGTAGATCGTCGTCAGCGTCAGATGTGTATAAGAGACAGCTTTACAAGAGAATATCCGTCAAATTCCTCTAAAACTTCATAATGCGTGACAGCTTCCTTAGAATTTTCATAAGTTACACACATCTTTTTACGGTCGTTTTTACTTCTCCCGATCGGTACATTAATAGTTCCTGTCATTTCTTTAAAGCGACCAACGCATACAGCGTTATATTCTCTTTTAAAGGTATGTTCCTTTATCTGACTTGCTAAAAAATTATGAGTCTTATCGTTTTTTGCAACCATCAACAAACCGCTTGTATTCTTATCAATTCTATGCACAATCCCAGGACGAATAATGCCGTTTATTGAGGACAGATTATCCTTGCAATGGTACATAAGAGCGTTTACGAGCGTTCCCGTATAATTTCCCGGTGCAGGATGAACAACCATCCCCTTAGGCTTATCAACAACAAGTAAATCATCGTCCTGATAAACAATGTTCAGCGGAATGTTTTCAGGATGTATGTCAAGCTCCACAGGATCTGGTATTTGTACCGAAACTTTGTCGCCAAGCTTTAGCTTATAGTTTTTAGAAACTTGATTTTTACCGACCAAAACGCCATGATCTTCAATTAGCTTTTGAATAAAAGAACGGGTTTTACCCTCAAGATTCGCTGACAGAAACTTATCAATTCTGACACCTTCGTCATTTGACAAAACGCTGAACTCAAACGTTTCCATCAGCTGCTCCGTTCTTACTTTCACGCTTTAATTTAATGTCGTTCAAAATAACCCATAGACAAAAGATAACAGCACCGGCAACTACACACATATCAGCAAAGTTAAATACTGGAAACGAAATAAAATCAAACTTTAAAAAGTCAATGACTTCCTTTATTCTGACTCTGTCAATAAGATTTCCGATTCCGCCGCTTATAATCATAATTAATGATATGATTCCGACAGGAGATTTAATCTTTCCCTTAAATATGAAGTAAAAGGCTATAACTATGGCAATAACAGCAATAGCAATCAACAGATATGTCTTTCCTTCAAGAATACTCCAAGCAGCTCCTCTGTTTCTTACGTGTGTTACTGAAAAAACATCAAAGCTTCCAATCGAAAAAGAAAAGCCAATGTCACCTACATTTAAATATGATACTACCAAAGCTTTTGTTATTTGGTCAATCGCCACAAGTAAAATCAGCACTATAGCAGATAGAACTATCATTTTGCCTCCTGATTTAAACATAAGTTGCCGAAACACACGACAACTTATGATAAAAACTTATTTTACTACGCTTGCACATCTAGCACAAAGAGTCGGATGATCAGGATCATCGCCAATATCATCGGAATATATCCAACATCTCTCGCACTTTTCTCCCGACGCTTTCTTAACAGTCATCGAAACGCCGTCCATATCGCCCTTAAATTCGCCGTCACCCTTCAAGACCTCAACTCTCGATACAATGAAGATCTCAGGGAGAAGTGATACAACAGCATTAATTTTGTCAAACATATCACCGTTAGTATATATTTCCAAATCTGCTTCAAGTGATTTACCGATTATCTTTTCATTTCTCTTGATTTCAAGAGCTTTCTTAGCTTCATCACGAAGCTCATAAATAAGATTCCACTTATCCTTAAACTTCTCAGAAACAGAAATTCCTGATTTTTCAGGCATACTGTTTAAGAAAATGCTGTTTGTATTATCCTTTGATGAATGAGGAATATAGCTCCAAACCTCATCTGCTGTAAACGATAAAATCGGTGCGACTAAGCGTGAAATTGCAGACAAAACCTTATACATAACAGTCTGAGCTGCTCTTCTTAGAACACTATCAGATTTTTCGCAATACAATCTGTCTTTAATAATATCAAGGTAGAAATTCGACATATCAGTAACACAGAAATTGTGAATAGCATGAAATACAATATGATAGTCAAATGCACTGTAAGCAGAATTCACCTTATCAATAAGCTCATCAAGCTTAACTAATGCCCATTTATCAAGGTCGCAAAGCTCATCTTGCAAAACAGCATCCTTATCAATATCAAAATCTCCGATATTTCCCAGAATAAATCTTGCAGTATTTCTTATTTTTTTATAAGCATCTGAGAGCTGAGATAATATATCCTTTGAAATTCTTATATCAGAATGATAATCACTCGAAGCTACCCAAAGTCTTAAAATATCAGCACCGTATTTTTCAGTAATCTCGCTTGGCTCAATTCCGTTGCCGAGCGATTTATGCATAGTTTTACCCTGTCCGTCAACAACCCAACCGTGTGTACAAACAGCCTTGTACGGTGCTCTTCCGTTACAAACAACACTTGTCAAAAGCGACGACTGGAACCATCCACGATACTGATCAGCACCTTCAAGGTAAAGATCAGCAGGACTTGACAACTCTTCACGCTCGTCTAAAACAGCACTATGAGTTACTCCGCTGTCAAACCATACATCCATGATATCCATTTCTTTTTCAAATTCGCCGCATCCACATTCACATTTAACGCTTTCAGGAATAAACTCAGAAACATCCTTAGTATACCATGCGTCTGAACCCTCTTTTCTGAACATCTCAGAAATTGCATTAATTGTATCTTCAGTTACGATCGGTTTGTGACAATCCTTACAGTAAATAATAGGAATAGGTACTCCCCATGTTCTCTGACGGGAAATACACCAATCAGAACGATCCATGACCATTCCTTTAATCCTGTCCTCGCCCCAGCTGGGAATCCACTCAACGTCTTCTATTGCTTTTACTGCGTCATCTTTAAAGTCATTTACTGAGCAGAACCACTGTTCAGTAGCACGGAATAAAACAGGTGACTTACATCTCCAGCAATGCGGATACTGGTGCTCAATTTTTTCAAGTGCAAATAAAGCGCCGATATCCTCTAAATGCTGAGCAATCACTTTATTAGCTTCATCTGTTTTAAGTCCCTCAAACATTCCGGAATCCTTAGTCAGAACGCCTTTTCCGTCAACGCCGACAACGATTCCGATATTATCATAGTTTTTGCACACCTCAAAGTCCTCAACACCGTAACCCGGAGCTGTATGTACACATCCGGTTCCGCTTTCAAGAGTAACGTGATCGCCGATAATTACCGGTGAAGGACGATTCATAAACGGATGCTCGGTTTTAATTCCTTCAAGCTCCTTGCCAAGGAATGTCCCCTCGCAGGTATATTCAGTTATTCCCGCAGCCTCCATAGTTTGAGGTACAAGGTACTGCGCCATTACATAATTCTCACCGTTTGATGCCTTAACAACAGTATAATCATATTCCGGTCCTAAGCAAATAGCTAAATTTCCCGGAAGTGTCCATGTTGTGGTTGTCCAGATAACAAAATATGTTTTATCAAGATCTATTCCAAGTGCTGAGAATATCCCCTTATCATCAGACACTTTAAATTTCACATAAATTGAATGGCAAGGATCATCAGAATACTCAATTTCAGCTTCAGCAAGCGCAGTCTGACACTCAGGACACCAATAAACAGGCTTTAAGCCCTTGTAGATATAGCCCTTTGTAGCCATTTCAGCAAACACTCTGATCTGTTCAGCCTCAAACTCATGATTAAGAGTGATGTACGGCTTATCCCATTCACCGATTACGCCAAGTC
>USCU01000153.1 GCA_900553335.1 uncultured Ruminococcus sp.
GATCTACACAGAGTAGATCGTCGGCAGCGTCAGATGTGTATAAGAGACAGAGATTATAGAAATACCAATTAGCTTTACTGCATCTTTTATTCCTACGACCATTTTATCACCACCCGATTTCATATGCAGTTTTCTGTGCTTCGTTTGAGTAAATTGCTGATATTTTTCCGCTGTTCATTTTTATAACGGTGTTTGCCATCTCAGCGATATTCAAGTTGTGAGTTACCATAACTATTGTAAATCCGTATTCTTTTTTTAGTTTACAAATAAGGTCAAGCACCTGTCTGCCTGTCTGTTCATCGAGCGCTCCTGTCGGCTCATCTAAAAACAGAAATTTCGGTTTTTTTGCTAACGCTCTTGCAACAGATACTCTTTGCTGTTCTCCTCCCGAAAGCTCGCTCGGATACTTACTGAGCATTCCTTCAAGCCCAACTGCTTCAATAATTGCTTTATAGTCTTTATTACCTGCTAAATCCGCACCCATTTTTACATTTTTCTCTACATTCATATTTGGCAGAAGATAATACTGCTGAAATATAAATCCTATATTTTCTTTGCGAAATTCAGTAAGCTTTTCATCAGATAACTCCGTAATGAATATACCGTCATAAGAAACACCGCCATCATCTGGACGTTCAAGCCCTGAAATTACATTTAGCAGTGTAGATTTTCCCGAACCTGACGCTCCTAAGATAACAACGAAATCTCTGTCTTTAATCTCAAGACTTATATTCTTTAATACTTTAAATCTGCTGTCACCGCTTCCGTAAAATTTTGTGATCCCCTCGGCATTAATCATCAGCTTTACCTTCTTTCATGTTATTTAACAGACTCACAAATACCTCTGTTATCATTTCTCCGATTTGCTGATCCGTAAATCGGCACATTTTAGTAGCGCACAGCGTCGCAATGCCGTGAGTATATATCCATAGATGATGATACAGCTTTTGTGCTGATGTGCTGTCCATTCCGTATCCGTTCTTAATAGAATCAAGTATCTTTTCATAATTATCATCAATGATCGGCAAAACTTCAGACAGCTTTGGAACATTTATTTGTTCTTTCATAAATAAAAGCTGAAAAAGCTTTGGTTCTTTTATCGCAAAAAGAATATATTGCTCGCCCACTCCCTTAAACGGAATTTCCTGTGACAAGCCTTTTTCAACATATTCACAGTATTGCTTTTTTGAAGACCTTATTACTTCCTGCCTTACTTCCTCCATACTGCTAAAAACCGTGAATATCGGTCTTGCGGAGCTTCCGAGTCTTGCACCCAATGCCCTTGCTGTCAGAGCAGAAAAACCGTCCTTTTGCACAATACTCATTGATGCTTCAATAATCTCTTTTTTGGTAAATTTTGCTTTTGGCGGCATATTATGCGTTCCTTTCTAAAACTATTGTTTTGCAACATCTGTTTTAATTATATCTAATTAACAGCATATTGTCAAGCGTAGAATAATTGACAATGGATAACGGATAATTTATTCGACATAATTTGACAAAAAATCACCCTTGTGCTATTCAATAAGGGGCAACGCTCCGTCATTCAACAAACGACCGGGCGTTAGCCCTTAGCATTTCAGTGGGGGACAATTCCCCACTGAAATGCTAAATTGTCCCCTTGCCTCTAAGGCTAGGGGACATAATCGTTGTTATAATCACAAGGGTGTCTGCATATACGGTAGGCGGTTTCTCCCGCAAGGGAGGTGATAACCATGGTTACATATGACGAATTGTTTTCAATTATCATTGTAATTTTAAATGTTATCTCTCTATGTTACATAATTTTCAGTACAAAAATTAAAGATTTTTCTTTTATAAATAAAAAGAAATAACCGCCTAAACTTTTCCCTGAGTTGACGGTTATTTCATAACCAAAATTCAGGAGAAACCGCTTATCGCAGACTCCCTTTTTATTTACATTATAGCATATCTTTGTATTTTGTCAATGGATAATGGATAACTGACAATTTTTCATTCTCTACTGTCCATTACAATTTTTATTATTAAGTATCTTTACATAGCGTTTTAAATATGTTAAAATAAAATGGAAATTTGTGTGAAAACAAAGGTGTATTTCAAACCGATAAAGACGCTTTATTAGAATTTCGGAGGTTAATATGATTTATACGGAAACAGATGTACTTCAATATGTCAGAGAAAATGATGTGAAATTTGTGAAGCTTCAGTTTTCTGATATTTTCGGATTTCAGAAAAATCTGTCAATAAACAGCTCTGAGCTTGCCCGTGCATTTTCAAAGGGCTTTTCTATAGATGCTTCTCATCAGTACGGACTTTTGGAATGGGAGGACAGTCTTATTCTTATGCCCGATGCGTCAACCTTGTCTATTCTTCCTTGGCGGCCGCATCAGGGAGGAGTTGCAAGGCTTCTTTGCGATGTTAAAAATTCTGACGGAAGTGATTTTACCGCGAACAGCCGTACTATATTAAATAAAGCTGTAGAAGCTGCAAAGAAAAAAGGCATTACATTTAAAATAAAAACCTCTTGTGAATTTTACCTGTTCAAAAATGATGACGAGGGAAATCCGACTAAGGTTCCTTACGACAATGGAGGATATATGGATGTAGCTCCGCTTGATCGGGGTGAAAATATTAGGAGGGAGATTTGCCTTGCTCTTGAACAGATGGATTTTTCTCCGGAGTCGTCAAGTCATGAAGCAGGACCGGGTCATAACGAAATAGACTTTCAGTACGCTTCTCCGTTGAGTGCAGCGGATAATTTTATAACATTTAAGTCGGTTGTTAAAAATATTTCGGATATAAACGGTCTTTATGCAACGTTTATGCCGAAGCCTTTTGATGACAAACCCGGAAGCGGACTTCATATAGGTATAAAGATTTACAAAAACGGAAAGAACGTTTTTGGTGTTTACCAGCCAAAGGACCGGCTTCAGCAAAATGTCATTGCAGGTATTTTGAACCGTGTAAGGGACATGGCTTTGTTCTCAAGCCCTACTGTAAACAGCTATAAGCGATTTGGAAAATTTAATATTCCAAAAAGTATTTCATGGAGTGCAAAAAATGCAGCACAGCTATTAAGAGTTCCGATAGCTTCCGACGGGAGTGCAAAAATAGTTTTGCGTTCTCCTGACTGTGCCTGCAATCCTTATATTGTTTTGGCGCTTATTATTTATGCGTGTATTGAGGGAATTGAAAACAATGAGCAGCTCGATGGATTTGACGATGAAAAAGATTTACAAACTGTTCCTGAGAGTGTTGTTCAGGCTGCAAAAACAGCTCTCAGCAGCGATTTTATCAGGAAATATGTTGATGACAGGATTGTGGATATTTATTCAAAAGCAGCGAATGATCAGCATGACAAATACGAGTGTGCTGCGGATAAGAACGCATTTGAAACCGAAAATTATTTTTTAAAACTTTGATCGCAAAATAGGCGAAAATCTGGAGGTGGTGCTTGGTGGAGAGCGTTTTGATCGTATCGGGAAACGAAAAAGCAGCAAATGCTCTCGTTTTGATGCTAAAGGATTTTGGACATCTCAGTATTTCTATGGCTAAAAGCGCTTCCGAAGCTAAACGTGCTATTTTGACAAACGGATATGATCTTGTTATGATAAATGCGCCCCTCGGCGATGAATACGGATTTGAGC
>USCU01000154.1 GCA_900553335.1 uncultured Ruminococcus sp.
ATTTAGTCGAAGAAACCAGATGTCTTGTTGAACGCTTTGTACTTACTTTAATTAATCTTCAAATTATAACAGAAAAGGATTTTGATAAACAGCTTTCAGGTGCAGTATGGCTTAATGACGATGGAAGAAAGAAAGTTCTGTCACGTTGGCAGGAGAAAAAGCGTACAAACACCATGCATCCTTATCTTAAGCAGAAAATTCCGTTTGGATTATTACCATATATACAGAGTAATTTACTTGCAAAATATGTCCGTGGAGATTTAAACGAATATCCTTGTTATCTTATTAAGTAGGTGAAATATATGATGGTTATAATAAGTTACGATGTTTCAACATCAGATGTTAACGGTAAAAAACGCCTTAAGAAAGTTGCTAAAGAATGCCAAAACCATGCTCAGCGTGTTCAAAACTCTGTTTTCGAAGCCGACCTTGATTATTCTACTTTCTTGAAATTAAAGGATAAATTAATTAATATTATTGACGAAAAATCAGACAGCTTAAGATTTTATTACTTAGGAAACAAATGGGAAAGGCGCGTTGAACATATTGGAAGCAAATCGACTTATAACCCCGAAGGAGTTATCATTATTTAATTCGGCGAACATGAAATGATTTTATAATATCAGGTATGTTCGCCTAAAAACAGCTTAATTTTGTCATATGTCTTATTTTTATATGACAAAAATCAAGTATTTGTCCGCCTCATATTGTGGTGATTGACAGCAAAACCACTATATTTTGCTGTCACACCTCGTATGAGGTGTGTGAGTAGAAATGTATGCTACTTCTACACAGTTAGCGATATAGTCTTCGTCACACCTCGTATGAGGTGTGTGAGTAGAAATAGCTTGTACGGGACTTAAAAGCAGTATTGTCAAAGTCACACCTCGTATGAGGTGTGTGAGTAGAAATTTGATAGGTCAATGAGCGAGCTCGAAATCCGAGTCACACCTCGTATGAGGTGTGTGAGTAGAAATTTGGATATATCGGTGTTGTTTGGTTTGAAGAACTTGTCACACCTCGTATGAGGTGTGTGAGTAGAAATTGGTATAAATGCTATTGCGGCAGCGCCCCTTGGGTCGTCACACCTCGTATGAGGTGTGTGAGTAGAAATGACAAATTGAAAGACAAGCTATCGGATATATTTGCGTCACACCTCGTATGAGGTGTGTGAGTAGAAATATTTTAGACGGCAAAACGGTATATAAAACCGTAGGTCACACCTCGTATGAGGTGTGTGAGTAGAAATTATTAAATTCCATACTCACACCTCCAATCTTAATAATTTTATAACTTAACGTATTAAGTTTCAAATTTTTAATATTTCACCAAGCTGACGCTTAAATTTTACATTTTGCGGATATCAGTAAGATTAAATTGTCTAAATTTGACGAAATATATTGGTATCAGTATAGCATAATTATTGAATTTAGTCAACTAAATCAGTGAAGGCGACACTGATTTGTTTTTTGATGGGTAATATGAAAAACGAAACATATACTTTGTTTTTGAAATTTATTAGTGCAGCAGTTGACTTTTTTGTTAAAATATAGTATAATATCAATTAATATATCTCGTCTATCAATGTGGCGAGTCCTATTTAGTTTTTAAGTGGCGAACGTGATTTCTTCACTTAAAAACTGAGGAGCAACGCTCCTTATTAAATAAAATGGATTTTTAAACAGGGAGGCATCATGATGCTAAAAAAGAAGATTATTGCAGTTTTTTGTGCTGCTGCTTTAGCTGCAGGGCTTGCAGGCTGTGCTGATATGTCAAAGATTATGACTGTTGAAGGTGAGGGACTTAACGCCGGAGTTTATATCAACAATATGCTTTCAGAATATACTGTTCAAAGCTATTATTCTCAGTATTTTTCCAGCGGCGACACAAATACTGAGTTTTTGGAAAGAGAGTATGAGGAAGGTAAAACATATTCAGAGCATTTTAAAGAGTATGCTTTGCAGAAGACTTTAAGGGGTATTGCAGCGGACAAGCTCTTTAAAGATGCAGGGCTTGAGCTTTCTCAGGAGGATAAGCAGGCAATAGCTGACAATGTGCAGTCGGAGCTTGATAATTTCGGTGAGGAATATCTGAACGAACAGGGCATTTCAAAAGAGTCAGTTGAAATTTGCTATACCCATGACAAAGAAATAGAGCTTTTGTTTGATTACTATTACGGAGAAGGCGGAACAGAAGCGGTTACAGACGATGATATTAAATCATATATGAGTGAAAACTATCTCAGATATAAGATGATAACTATTTCCAAAGCGCCGAAATCTACAGAGGGCGAAACTGCTACTGAAGAAGAGAAGGCAGCAGCTAATAAGGAGGCAAAAGCAGTTGCAGATAAGTATTTAGCTTTGGCTAAAGCTGAGAGTGCAGATGCTTTTGACAGCGTTATAGAGAAGTATAAAGCTGAAACAGCTGAAGAAACTACGGAATCAACTACTGAGCCTTCAACTGAAGAGGCTACAGAAAGTGTTGATACAACTGCTGAGTATACAGTAACGTTTATGGATTCTGACGGAAACGAGTACGGTGAGGATTCGGATTATCCGCAGATCACAGTAAAGGGAGGAGATAAGATAACAGCTCCTGCAAAGAACCCTGAAAAGCCTTACAACGAGTTTAGCGGTTGGTTTACAGACGCTTATCACACATCGAAGTTTGATTTTGATACAGCAATAACAGGAAATACAACTCTTTATGCAGGCTTCTCCACAAACGAAGTCTTAAGTAAGTATGACAAGGATAACGCATCGAACATTCAAAAGACAATAAAGGAACTTGATATAACAGGTATACCTACTCTTGAGTCGGACGATAATAACTACTATATTATTCTTAAGCTTGATCCGAGCGAGCGAGAGGATTATATGACCGGTGGAAGCGAACGTGAAGGAATGGTAAGAACTATGAAAACAGATGAGTTCAATCAGAAGCTTGACGATACCGCGGACGCCATGGATATTGATAAGAATGATAAGGCGATAGATAAATATACTCCTGAAAAGATAGAATCTATTGCTAAAAAGAATTCAAGCAGATAATTAAGTAAAAAAGGCAGTCGTTTTGGTACGGCTGCCTTAAATTTTTAATAAGGAGTGCGGCTTAATTTAAGTTATACTGGATTCACAATTGCAACGTTTTTTGACTGGGGGATATTGTATTCCTTTATTAAATATTTTACTTTCCCATGCGTACTTAAATATTATTTAACTACCTTTCCTTGAATTTGTAACTGTATTTTGCCAAAACAAAACCGACCTTCTTTAGTTAGATTTTTTGTCTAGCTAAAGGAGGTCGGTACATAACACCACAGCGGTTAAGTTACTAGTCTGTGTCACAACAAACAGTTGATAGAAAGATTTTTTGTAGGAGAGCCTGAAAATTCACCTTTAAACAGGAACTTGTCCCTTTAATATCCATGATCAGCGTGTATCCAAGCTCCATCTGCACTTCTAACCAAAATCCATTGCCAATCATCATAAGTTGAGTTAGGATTAAGAGAACCATCTCCTCCTGATGAATCTACATCAAAAGAAGAATAAAGCACAATTACTTCATCAGCGTTGTATTGATTGGCTAGTTTGTTAAACTCATTGGTTAAATTATCTCCAGC
>USCU01000155.1 GCA_900553335.1 uncultured Ruminococcus sp.
TACGAGATTGCCTCTTGTCTCGTGGGCTCGGAGATGTGTATAAGAGACAGCATGCTGCCTGTTTTTTCAACTGATATAAAAATGGACAAGGTTATAACTGATAAAAAAATTTACAGAGAGGACGGATAATTTAATGGAGAATAACAAAGATAAGGAATTAGACGCCTTGATCGGCAAAGAGATATCCGATGATGGTATAAAGGAGCTTATCTCAACCAATTCCTCAGCAAATGATGCTCTGAACGCTTTGATGTATGACAAGGATTCACGATCCTTTCTTAATAATTACAGTCATAACGATGATGCTGAATCGAAATCTCAGGATCACTTTGCCAAAGAAAATAAAAACAGTGACAATGACCTCAATATAATGCTTAATAATGATTTGTCATCTGAGAAAAAAAATACAGACCGTGAAGTAAACACTTCTGATGCAAAGTCTGCTACTGATGATAATATTAATACTATCGGCAATAGAAAAAATGAAGATAAAAAAGCTGAGATTTCAAAAATAAATTTATCTGAAAAACCGGTTGAAAAAGCTGTTAAAGACAAAAATAGAAATCTTTCCAAATCTCAAAAAACTGTTCAAGTAGAATCAAAGCACAAGAAAAAATCCAAGAATAAAAAAGTCAACAGTTCTATTTTTTCAGGAATAATACTGACGATAATCATACTCACTATTTCCACAGTTATTGCTTTTACAGGTATAACTGTCGGTCTTGAATTTTTAGGTATAGGAAAAAGCGCGTCAACTATAAAACTAAATATA
Source organism: uncultured Ruminococcus sp. (assembly GCA_900553335.1). Taxonomy (GTDB): domain Bacteria; phylum Bacillota; class Clostridia; order Oscillospirales; family Ruminococcaceae; genus UMGS1601. The sequence continues at coordinate 773 of USCU01000155.1, forward strand.
GAAGAGTCATATAGTATTGACGATATTGCTGACGCTCTTTATAATAAAGGAATCATAAACAGCAAATTTTTGTTTAAGCTTTGTGTTAACGTAAAAAATGCTGAAGATAAAATAGTTGCAGGTGATATTGAGCTGCAGCCTTCTATGAGCTATAACGACAAGATAAATGCATTGATGACTTCCAGACAGTCCTTTGAAACTGTTGATATCACTTTTCCTGAGGGTACAACTCTTTACGAAGCAGCAAAAATGCTTAAGGATAAGGGAGTAATTTCAAGCGTTACAGGATTTATTTACGATTTCAACTCTTTAAAGCTTGGCTATGATTATGAAGATATTATAGATTCAAGCAGCGAGAAGTTTTTTGCTATGGAAGGATATTTTTATCCAGACACATATCAGTTTTACATTGATTCTGATAACGAAACAATTATCAGCACATTGAGAAGCGTTTTTGATACTAAATTCACAGACGATATGAAAGCTCGTGCAGAAGAGCTTAATTATACAATAGATGAGGTAATCACCATAGCGTCTATCGTTCAACTTGAATCTGCAACTGTTGAGGAAATGCCTATAATTGCATCTATTTTCTCAAATCGTTTGAATGATGGACCTTACAACAGATTTGATGAGTATATCGCAAGACTTCAGTCTGACCCAACTTCAAACTACTATTCGCAAACAATTACCTCTGCCGCTTCTGAACTTCAGAATTACACTACAGCCGAAATGAACGCATTCAAGGATAAATATGATACCTACGAACGTGAGGGACTTCCTGTAGGACCTATATGTAATCCGGGAATCGATGCTATAAATGCAGTATTATATCCTGAGAATACAGATTATTTCTATTTCTGCCATGACATTACTACAAAGAAAGGTTATTATGCCAAGACGCTTTCAGAGCATAACAATAACCTTGTTAAGGCAGGAATAAATTAAGGAGTTACTATATTGAATAACAAAAAACAATTAGAAGTATTAGCGCCGGTCGGTGATCAAGAGCGACTCGGCGCTGCTCTTGATTTTGGAGCAGACGCTGTATATTTGGGCGGGCAAATGTTTGGAATGAGAGCAGGTCCGGCCAATTTTTCGAGCGATGAGTTAAAAAATGCAGTAGATCGCTCTCATAAAAAGGGCGTTAAGGTTTACCTAACCTGCAATACATTACCCAGAAACAACGAAGTTATACACTTTGAGGAATTTATAAAAACAGCTACAGACGTAGGCGTTGACGCAGTTATAGTAAACGATATAGGTTTGCTCTCGCTCGTGAAAAAATATGCACCGAATATGGAAATTCACATTTCTACACAAGCGGGTATTGTAAACTATGTTACGGCTAATGAATTTTACAATATGGGAGCTAAGCGTGTTGTGCTTGCCCGTGAACTGAATGTTGATGAAATAGCTGAAATCAGGGCTAAAACTCCTAAAGATCTGGACATAGAGTGTTTTGTACACGGTGCAATGTGTGTAAGCTTTTCGGGCAGATGTCTGTTGTCGCAGTATCTTGTAAATCGTGATGCAAATAGGGGAGAGTGCGCTCAGCCTTGCAGATGGGGTTATCATCTCATGGAAGAAAAGCGTGACGGACAGTTTTTCCCGATATACGAAGACAGCAAAGGCACATATATACTAAATGCAAAGGATATGTGCTTGATCGAATATATTGATAGATTGGCTGAAGCAGGAGTTTACAGCCTTAAAATTGAGGGCAGAGCAAAATCATCTTACTATGTTTCTGTTATAACAAACGCTTACAGAATGGCTGTAGACTATTATCTTGAGCATAAGACAATGGAAGGCTGCCCAAAGTGGATATTTGACGAAGTATTTAAGGTAAGTCACCGAGCATATTGTACGGGATTTTTCTTTGGTCATCCAAACGATCCTGAAGGTGAATATCAGTATTACGGAGATAACGGTTATATCAGAGAGTACGATGTTGTTGCAGTAGTTGATGAATGTAAGGACGGCAAGTTGTACGGAACTCAGAGAAATAAGTTTAACAGGGGAGAAGAGCTTGAAATTTTATCTCCCGGCAGAGAACCCGTTGTGATTACAGCTGACAAGCTTTATGGTGAAAACGGAGAAGAAATAGAAACTGCAAATCATGCTACCATGAAGTTTTCAATTGATTGTGAAAAAAGTTTTGAGAAAAACTCTATTATCAGAATGAAAAAATAATATCTTTATCACCATTTGCAAAAAGTAAAACAGAAAAAGGAATAGATTTATGAACAGTTTAAAAGTCGCACTTCTTCAGATCCTTCCGGAAGAAAATATAAGCATGAATCTTGAAAAAGGCATTTACAGCTGCAAAGAAGCAAAAAAACTTGGCGCTGATATTGCACTTTTTCCTGAAATGTGGTCTTGCGGTTATAATATTCCTCAAGATCATCAAAAGCTCATCGACTTAGGGCTAAGCATTGACAGTGGCTTTATACGCTCATTTCAATCCCTTGCAAAAGAACTTGAAATGGCAATAGGCATAACATTTCTTGAAAAGCACAATGCAGGTGTCAGAAACACGATGTGTCTTTTTGACAGATTTGGTAAATTAGCGCTAACTTATGCAAAAGTACATACCTGCGATTTCGGAGATGAAAGAGTTTTAACTCCTGGCGATGATTTTTATGTTGCAGATGTAGATACGAAAATAGGCAAAGTCAAAGTCGGAGCAATGATTTGTTATGACAGGGAGTTTCCTGAAAGTGCAAGAATTTTAATGCTTAAAGGAGCAGAAATAATACTGTCTCTTATACACATCTGACGCTGCCGACGATCTACTCTGTGTAGAT
>USCU01000156.1 GCA_900553335.1 uncultured Ruminococcus sp.
ATCTACACAGAGTAGATCGTCGGCAGCGTCAGATGTGTATAAGAGACAGGAAAGAAAGGGAATGCCTGATGAGTGATAATTTTAAAGATACAGGCGATATTGAAGAGATCATCGCACAGGTGAACAAGCTTAAGAAAGAGAAAGAGCAAATGTTTGGAAACCATGAAAAGGATGCGGAATCGGCAGCTAACAGCATTGCTGAGAGAAACAGTTTAACTGAGCGTACACGTGACAGCAAGTCACAGATGGCGGAGCTGATAGCGGGTTCACTCATTGAGAAGGAAGAGGGCGGATCAGAGGATTTGCCGAATAACGAGAATTTAAATGACAGCGTCAAAAAGTCTTATGACGAAAGCTCTGACAAAATAGCAGATGAAGATGATGCCGAAGAATTTGTACTTGATGAAAAGTCAGTAAACAAAAAACAAAAGGTGCACAAAAAGAAGAAAAAAACCGCAGTAATGTTTATTATAGGAATTATTATAATTCTTTTAGCAGGAGCATATGTTACCGGCCTTTTGATGACAAAGGATAAGTTTTTGCCGAATACTTATATAAACGGAGTAAACGTTTCGGGAATGACGGCAGAGCAAGCTGTAGAAACTATTGAAGAGCTTGGAAATCAACTTGACAAGTTAGTTTTCTTAAAAAATGACGGAAGCTCGGTTACTATTCCATATGAGCGGTTCGGTTATGAGTTTAACACTAAGTCTATAGTTGAGAATTCTATTTCGGATGTAGATGAGTATCTTTACTTTCTAAACTTTTTTAAAAAGACCAAGATAAGTGACGAAATAACAGGAAGCTATGATAAAAGCAAGCTCGAGGAAGAAATAGGTAATGCAAGCTTTGGTACAAAACAGCCTACTAATGCAAAGATCGTCAAGGGAAGCAACGGCAGATTTACTATTACAAAAGAGCAGGAAGGAACTGTCGTTGATAAAGCTAAGGTTTTAGAGGCTGCTATAAAGGCGATTGATGAGGGAAAGGAAGAGGTCGATCTTAAAGAATCGGGATGCTATAACCAACCTAAGATTACAAGTAAAGACCTTGAACCTCAGCTTGAAAAGCTTAATAAAATATTTGATGTTGTTATCGAGCTGGATTTTGATTATACAACTGAAAAAATATCCTACGATACAATTGAAAATGCAATAACCGTTAAAGATGATGGAACGTATACCGTTGATCAGGAGGTTATTTGGTCTTGGGTTGAAACGTTAAGAGAAAAGTATGATACCCTTCATAAAACAAGGAAGTTTAAATCTACTCTTCAGGGAGAAATTGAAATAAATTCCGAGGATGATTACTTCAAAAAGAAGGACGCTATTTTCGGATATATGATTGATTCTGATGAAACGGCTAAAGCAATTGCCGAAGCATTTAAGACAGGGGAAAGCACTAAGCTTGAGCCGATTTATTATCACAACGGAGGATACTATTACGATACAATGGGACAGGTGAAGCATGATAAAAGTGATGAAGCTTCTGTTATCACTGACCTATCCCGATTAAACTCGTATATAGAGGTCGATCTTACAAACCAGCAGCTTTGGTATTATAAAGACGGCAAAAAGGTTTTTGAGTGCGGAATTGTATCTGGGCTTCCGACTCCTGAAAGAAAGACTTATCCGGGAATTTACCAGCTTTGGATGAAAGAAACAAATAAGACAATGAAAGGTGAAACAAGCGAGGGAAAATATGAATCTAAATGCAGCTTTTGGAATTATATTTCCGTAAGAAGTGTTGGAATCCATGATGCCACATGGCAATCTTCCTTCGGCGGTGACAGATATACATGGGCAGGTTCGCATGGATGCGTTGGAGTTTCATATGATTCTGCTAAGTATGTTTATGACAGTATTCCTATCGGAACGGTTGTTATAATGTATTATTAATTTATAACATAAATAATGTCCGCCGCCTATAATGGCGGCGGTTTTGATTCAGCTTTCAGGTGGAAAATGTAATTTTTCACTGAAATCCTAAGGGACTGTAACGCCCCATTTATATTTGAATGACGGGCAATGTCCCTTATTGAAGTACAAAATTTAAAACCTCCTATGAAGTTTGAGCTTCATAGGAGGCTTTTTTGTTATGGTTAATCGGTTTTTCGTTTGTACAGTACCGGCTGAGCCTGAACACCGTTCATAGCGTCTACTATCGCCTGAGGTATAAGCTCAAATCTTGCTACAATAGATTTTGGTTTATTTATATAATCATCCTGAGTATACGGAACGAAATAATAGTTTTTATAGTTTTGAAGTGTTCCGATGTTTTTAGCGGCAGCTCCTAATGCGTCGTTTGTAGATACGGCGATCAGTACAGGTTTGTTATTTCTGAGGTGCGATTTTACAGCCATAGTAACAGGAGTATCAGTTATTCCTACGCTAAGCTTTGCCAGAGTATTTGCGGTGCAGGGCGCTACAACGATAATATCAAACAGATTTTTAGGACCTATGGGTTCTGCATCTTCTATTGTTTTTATCACTTTACGATTTGTTAGATATTCAAGATAGTTGATATTATCCGCTGCTTTTCCGAATCGAGTGTCAATACTTGCTGCGTTAAACGACATTATCGGAACTACCCACGCCTTTGTAGAAATAAGCTGTGAAAGCGTTTCAAAGGATTTTGAGAAGGTGCAGAATGATCCGGTTATGCAGTAGCCGATCCTGAGTCCTTCAAGAGTTTCCGTCATATCAGACACCTCCTTTTTTAAGATCTGCAACGATCGTTCTTCCTATGATTTCTCCGCTGGTGACAGGGGCGACTTTACCGGGAAGGGATAATGCCCATATCACATTAAGACCTCTTTGCTTTGCATACTCTAGATCTACTCCGCCGGGTTTTGAAGCAAGATCAATTATAAGGGCGTCCTTTTTAATCTTTTGAAGTTTTTCTTTTCCGAGAACCATACAAGGCACAGTATTTATTATAATATCGCAGTCGAAAAGCTTTTTGTCGTCAAATTCAAAAGCAGTGAGATTTTTATTTCTTGCTTGAGTTCGTTTTTCCTTTTTTCTGTCAAAGATATATACATCTGAACCGGCGTTTCTGAATAAAGAAGCGGTTGTTGCTCCAACACGTCCATATCCCAGAACAGCGGTTTTTGCACCGTACAAGACAAACGGCGTTTCTTCAAGCGCAATCATAAGCGCTCCTTCAGCTGTGGGAATGGTGTTTTCTAAAATAAATCTTTCGTCTTTAAGATAATCGGATACATAAAAGCCTAATGACGAAAGCTTTTCCAAAAGATTTCCAGGGATATTTCCTCCATAGATTTTTGCGCCCTCGCTTAAATACTTTATAATCTCATCAATATACAGATTTTTATCAAAAAATGGTGTGTTGACCGTAACTCCGTCATTGGTTGTTACGGGCGGAAGAATAAGTATATCTGTTTTTTCGTTGAGATCAGCTATATCCTCTAAAATGGTTATTTCATCAAAACTAAGCGTTTGATTAAAACCGATAGTATAAATTTTATCAAAGTGCTTTAATAGGAATCTTGCAAGATATGTCTGTCGGTAGTCGCCTCCCGCAATTAAAATCTTGTTTTTTCTGTTCATATGTTTC
>USCU01000157.1 GCA_900553335.1 uncultured Ruminococcus sp.
AGCGTCAGATGTGTATAAGAGACAGCCTATATCCTCCGATAAAGGCGCATGAGTACAGCATTCAGCAATTAAAATTCTAGAATCTTCAGTAAGCTCTGAAATATGATTCGCTCCTTCAATGTAATAGCTTATATCTCCCTTATACCCTGCAAAAAGGGTTGAGAACGAAGTCAGCAGACTCTCAGCAGGCTTTTTTTCATAAACCGTTTTAAAAACCTGCGAATCGGTAATTATGAGCTTCGGAGGTCTTGAAAGAGCGTCAAGCGTTTCGTCTATTTTGTCCGTTGTACAGCTCATCACAACACACTTTTTATCCAAAAGCTCTCTTATCGTCTGTACCTGAGGCAGGATAAGTCTTCCCTTCGGAGCTTGAATGTCCTGTGGCATAACAAGCAGCACCAAGTCATTTTCTTCGCAAAGCTCTCCGGTTATTGACGCCGCTTCATAATCTTCAGGAATAATTCTCATTAAAGCTTCTTTAAACTTGGATATTCCCTCTTTTGTATATGAGCTTAGAGTAATCGGAGATACGCTGAATTCGTGTTTAACTCTTTTTACATACTCGTCCTTGCCGCTTAGAATATCGGATTTTGATACACATATCAAAACAGGAGTTTTTCTTTCCTTAAAGTACTCATACCATTCCTTTTCTTTAGAGAGATCGCTGCCCGTTACAAGCACTACTGCTATATCTGTCTTTTCAGCAGCAAGTCTTGTCTTTTCAACTCTTATTTCTCCAAGTTCTCCGATATCATCAAAGCCTGCCGTGTCTATCAGGACGCACGCTCCGAGCGGAAGAATCTCCATAGATTTATACACAGGATCTGTCGTTGTTCCCGGAGTATCGGAAACAATTGAAATATCCTGAGATGTAAATGCGTTTATCAAGCTCGACTTTCCGCTGTTTCTTTTTCCAAAAAACCCTATATGAAGCCTATTCGCTCTTGGCGTTTCGTTAAGTGCCGACATTACACATACCTCCAATTAGAAATTAAAATCTGAAATCACGTTCTCCTGATTGGATCTTTTCAATATTCGCTCTTGCTATTTCTCTTGTTTTAGGGTTCGGTATTTTTGAAAGCTGCTCGCTGATTAACGCTTCGCCGACCTTTCTTGTATCATCACTTGCATAATCCATAAGATATTCTTTTAAGGTCATAAGAGCGTTCGGCTGACAGCAATTTGCGATCTGTCCGCTTTTGCAAAGTGACATAAATCTGTCACCTGTTCTTCCCTCTCTGTAACACGCCGTACAGAAGCTCGGAATATACCCCAGTCTGACAAGCCAATTTACAACTTCGTCAAGCGTTCTTCTGTCCGATACGTCAAACTGGGCCGAGTTTTCCTCTTCCTTCTCTTCTTCAACATATCCGCCGACACTTGTTCTTGAACCGCCCGAGATTTGAGAAATACCGATTTTAAGAACCTTTTCTCTTGTCTTTTGGGACTCTCTTGTTGATATTATCATACCTGTATACGGAACAGCAATTCTTATTACCGCAACGATTTTTTCAAATACATCATCACTTATAGCGTTTTCAAAATCCTCTTTTTTAATATCGTCCGCAGGACAGATTCTCGGAACGGATATTGTGTGCGGTCCGACTCCGTGTGCCGCTTCAAGGTGTTCTGCGTGCATCAAAAGTCCGATAAAATCATATCGGTATCTTTCAAGTCCGAATAGAACTCCGATTCCGACATCATCAATTCCGCCCTCCATAGCTCTGTCCATAGCTTCAGTATGATATGCATAATTATGCTTAGGTCCTGTAGGATGAAGCTTCTCGTAGTCCTCCTTATGATATGTTTCCTGGAAAAGGATATATGTTCCTATTCCTGCGTCCTTGAGCTTTTTGTAGTTTTCAACGGTTGTTGCCGCAATATTTACGTTTACACGTCTTATTGCTCCATTTTTATGCTTAATGCTGTATATTGTTTTGATGCTTTCCAAGATATATTCTATCGGATTATTCACAGGATCTTCTCCGGATTCAATGGCAAGACGCTTATGCCCCATATCCTGCAAAGCGATAACCTCAGCTTTTATTTCCTCCTGGGTAAGCTTTTTTCTTGCTATATGCTTGTTGCAGTGATGATACGGACAGTATGTACAGCCGTTTACACAGTAGTTTGAAAGATAGAGTGGCGCAAACATTACTATCCTATCCCCGTAAAGACGTTCCTTTATAGCAATAGCACTTTTTTTAATCTGATCCACTACCTCGGGTATTTCACATTCAAGCAAAACAGCCGCTTCCCTATGTGTTAAGCCTTTGCAATCCTCTGTTCTTTTAGCCAATGACATGCAAAGCTCATAATCATCCTTATGTGCTTTTGCATACTCGATCGTATTTAAAATTTCCTCATGGTTGATGAATTCCTCCGCTTTAAGCGATTTTGGATCATACTTCATATTTTTCTCTCCTCTTTTTTAAATGCCTTTTAAAGCTTTGAATAAACAGTTTTAGCGCTGACTCCGCTGAGCATTCCGAGTTTTCCCGAAAGTGCACCTATTATATCTGTTGTAGCATCAATTACAACGGAAATAACGTTTATATTCTTTGGGTGATACGGTATTCCCATTCTTCCTATTATGTATTTGCCGTAATCGTGCAAAAGCATATTAAGTTTATCTATCTGTGATAAGTCCTCGACGATTACTGCTATTACAGCTACTCTGGTTTCCATAAGTTCCCTCCCCAAAAAAATAAAATCCCGCTTAAAACTTAAGGGGATTTTTGTACACAAACAAACGCATCAAACAAGATCGTCATGCGTCTTTATCAATCCCCTTTAAGTCGGAAATCCCTTCTTATCAGCAAATTCTAATTAATATTTAAACTAGTATTTGATAAAAACTTTGCTTGTCACTAAATCACCTACGCAAGCAAAGTTTATTTTTCAGTATGCTCACAGTCAAAACTAATTCTTCTGTTCACATATTTATTCTAACACTTTGAATGAACATTGTCAACTAAATCTGACATATATTTAAAACTCTCCGGCGGTAAACTTTTATCAAGACTCCTTATGTAAGAAAAAGTAAATTTCTCACCCTTTTCCCGAAGCATTAAAAGAAGATATTCTATCATATCGCTTGTTCTTTTGTTAATAAGCCTTGTCGCCCGCCCTTTATCAAAATACTCGTAAGGCTTGGAGTTGGTATAGCTGTCCTTATTATATATCTTACTTGCCGCAACTCTGTCGCAGAACATCTCAATCACATATTTTGTCGGCATCGGCACTCCCTCAAGTTTTCTCGTTTTTGGGTTGTAGTCCGTCCAATGCTCGAAGTGATGCTTGTTCACTCCTTTATGATGAATCCATGCCTTTGAATATCCATAAGCCTCACGCTCACCCTCGTTCGGACTTCTTGTTCCCTGAAAATACTTTGCTCCAACGATAAATTCGGACGGCGTATATTTCGACAAATCATGAAGCAAGCCTCTTATCGGAATACCTGCTTTAAAGCAGTTTTTTATAACCTCATGACGGTGCTTTGTTATAGTTAAGAAATGTTTTTTTATCTGCATTTGCCCCTCCGATAACTCAGAATTCATTATATATCAGTATATCAC
>USCU01000158.1 GCA_900553335.1 uncultured Ruminococcus sp.
AAAGCACAGCTAAATTCACCGCTGCCGCAAGAGCGATTATCACAGACAGCCATATATTTGTGTTATAAAAATACTGTTTATCTATATTTACCGTTGCGACTTCCAAATCCTCATCATTTACCATATCGCCGAAATATTCCTTCATCAGCGAAACGTACTTGTTATGTTCTTCTACTGTTAGGGGTTCAGTGAATTTTATTGACATTGCGTAACTAGTATATAAATTTTTAGGCGAATTTATAAACGGAATTAAAACCAAATTAGATAATTTTGCAGTTCCGATTACCCGATACTCTTTTGCGCATACATTCACATACGTTTCCCCGTTTTCTTCTCTTAGAGTAACCATTTTATTATTACTGTTTCTTTTAATACTTTCTATATTTGCTATACAAACCGGTTCACCGTTTTGTATTTCTTCATCTGTAAAAAATCTTCCGGATAAAAGAGTTCCCTGTGTTTCATAAATACTCGGTAAAGATGTCTTTTCAAAGGTATACTCTCCGTCATGCTTTGCGAGCATTGTAAGTACTTCAATAGGATCGCTGGCTTCGCAGTCGTTTGCATAATGCTGTATTTCTTTCAACGTTAATCGCTTAGGTAAAAAGCTTAATTCTACATAATCAAGCTTCTTATCAAAGTAATCTGTTATCTCTATAAAAAATGGTTCTATTTCTTCCATTGTTTTAGAATAGTTATCAATATCTAACTCAACAGGAAAATACATATACCGCCAATCTTTTTCAGAAAACTCATAGCCTTCATTACCAAACGTTCCATTATCATAAAGACCAGCTGACGATAAAAGCTCTTTATCATAGTTTTCTTTATAATTCATGTAAACTCCGTAAGAAAGTAAGAGTATTAGAATTGAAATTATTTGACAAAAAATATAGAGAGAAAATACAAGTGTGTTTTTCGTTATGAATTGTTTTATATTTTTTAATATGTATTTCATAATTGCTCCTAACAAAAGATTTAATTACTGCCCGTCGACATAAAATCCACAGGCAGTAATTCCATAACTAAAAACCATACCAATTTATAAGGCTTTTTACGATTGGTGTAGAAGCTGTTTCTCCGGCATGAAGTATAACTGTATGATCATAGCGATATGTAATATTTCTATCCTGAGCGACACTTGCTGTTAAAACTTTTCCTGATACAACCTTTTGATTGTAACCGTCTTCCTCATATACTGTATTATTCCAGCTCCTAACAACCTCAACTTCGCCAAAGTATGTTTTCTTTGTAGAGCTTGGGTTTACGATTTGAGATAACGAGGCCGGAGCTTGGCTTACACCCCTAATTCTTAAAGACACTCCGTTATAGGACGCATCCTCACTATAGTCTTTTGCGCTATGTGTTGAAATACCCTCATTGTCTGCACTTGCCAGACATACTACACCTGTGCATAATAAAATAGCCGCACAAAATATGGCGAGTATTATTTTTTTTGCTTTCATTAATAATCTTTCCTTTCCGCCGATTTTCCCCACCGGCAATAATTTTTTATTTAAATCCGATTTTGTACACATCTTATGTACTTATTACCTGCCCATTGGAATCGCCTCAATTCGACATATTGTTACATAATACTTGCTAATATTTTTCTGTCATCAATATTATATCATAGATTTCACTATATGCAAAGTGTTTTTGCTAATTTATTTCAAGTTTGTATAAATGTACAATGGGCAGATCACTCAATTGTGCAGGGTGCATAATTATAATGAAAAAATTGTCGAAATATTTGCATTATTGAAAATCTGAAAAGACACAGAGAAATTAAATTTCCCTGTGTCTTGATTTTACAGCATCGTGAATTATCCATTGTCAACTGTCAATTAAAATAATTCCGAATTCCTAATTCTGGTTTGGATTCCCTCTTGTATTTTACAAAAAATGTGATATACTAAAAAGACGACGGCTGTCTTTTTTATTACGCCGTCACACGAATTAAATATTAACGAAGGAGAAGAACAGATGAACGAGAGCAGATGGAAAAAATACCTTTCTCTTTTCATTCAGTTTTTTAAGATCGGAGCGTTTACCTTCGGCGGAGGATATGCAATGATTCCGATTATGCAGAGGGAGTTTGTGGAAAATCACCACTATATAGAAAAGGAGGATATTCTGGATATAATGGCGATAAGCCAGTCTACCCCCGGAGCGATCTCGGTCAACTCGGCGACATTTATCGGTCAGCAGGTAGCCGGCTTTTGGGGAGCGTTTTTTGCAACCGTCGGACTAATAATACCGCCGTATATATTTATTCTTCTTATTTCGGGAGTTTTGGGATGGTTTGAGGCACAAAAATACGTTCAGTATGCGTTTATGGGCATAAGAGCAGGTGTGCTGGCTCTTATAGCAAAGGCTATGATAACAATGTTTAAGCAATGTCCGAAGAACGTTTTGGCATACTTTTTGATGCTTGCATCGTTGGCGGCGTCAGTAATTTTTGATGTAAATCTGATAATAATTTTAGTTGTTTGTGCTGTTATAGGATTTATTGCATCTCTTTTCAGCAAAAGACAAAGCAAGGAGGTTAAAAAGTAATGCTTCTTGCAATATTAAAGCTTTATCTTACCTTCGCAAAAATCGGACTTTTTACGATAGGCGGAGGGTATGCAATGATTCCTCTTATTCAGGAGGAGATTTTTGCTAACAATTGGCTGACGGGAGAAGAGCTTATAAACTTCATCGCAGTTTCCGAATCAACCCCCGGAACATTCGCTGTAAATATATCCACCTATATCGGTTCACAGGTCTGCGAGCCGTATGGTATTATCGGGCAGATTCTCGGTGGTGCTTTTGCAACTCTCGGCGTTATTACTCCTTCGTTTATAATAATTTTGCTTGTAGCAAAGTTCTATAAGCAGTTTAAAGAGAGTAAGATAGTTTCGGGAGTTATGTCCGGACTAAGACCAACTGTTATAGGTCTTATTGCCGCGGCGCTTATAAATTTAGCGGGCGGAGTATTCTTTCCGGTGGGATTTGGCTTCAAAGAGCTTGCAAGCTATAATTTTATTACTTCTCTTGTTATCTTTTCGGTTTGCTTTATTCTAATAATGAAGAAGCTTCATCCGATAATAATGATTTGTATTGCAGCAGTAATGGGAATTTTGGTCGGAGTTATCAACGAACGTTTTATCGCCTGAGTAACTAAATACAAAACGAATCCTCTGTTTGATGACGGAGGATTTCTTATTGTGCAATTTGCCAAAATATACCTTGTGTTTATTGTGCATTATTTTTAGCAAAATTGCTTGAATTGTCCGCAAATTTTTTATATAATATTATTAGCAAATGATGCTTATCAATTTTAAAAGGAGATATAAAAATGGCTAGAATGATTTTAAATGAAACATCTTATTTCGGTGCAGGTTCGATTTCTGAAATCGTAAATGAGGTAAAAAAACGTGGTTTCAAAAAGACGCTCGTTGTTACTGATCCTGACCTTATCAAATTTAATGTTGCACAGAAGGTTACTGCCTGTCTCTTATACACATCTGACGCTGCCGACGATCTACTCTGTGTAGAT
>USCU01000159.1 GCA_900553335.1 uncultured Ruminococcus sp.
GTAGATCGTCGGCAGCGTCAGATGTGTATAAGAGACAGGTTTTGAATTTTATAAGGCTTGTACGTCAAAGTGATTACAAAATCTATGATAAAAATACTGATGATTTAGAGGCAATTTTAGAGCGGATTGATTCTGAGATTTCTGTCAACGCAGTATTCTGATAGCATATGTATTGAAAACTTGCAATTTCTCACAGTTTATGGTATTATGTATCTAAGTATTAAAACGTTGAGAAAAGAAGGTGACGACTTGAAAAAGATAGAAAACCACCTCGGAGATATTATAATAACAGACAGATATATAAAAAGTCTTATTGCCTGTACCGTTACAGAATGTATCGGCGTTGTCGGAATGAACGGCTTTGGTGCAGGACAAAGGCTCAAATCTCTTTTGAAAATGGACGGAAGCGAGAAGGGCATAATACTCAAGACGAATGCAGACGGAGAGCTTATTATTGATCTTCATATAACCGCTTCTTACGGAACTAATATTTCAACCGTTGCTCACAGCATTGAGGACAAGGTTAAGTATGCGCTTGAATCGGAAGCAGACATTAAGGTTCACCGTGTAAACACATATGTGGACGATATGAAGGCGTAAAGACAACACAAGGGGGTTTATTATATTTTGATTAACGGAAAAATTCTTCGGGACGCTTTTATAAGCGGAGCTAACAGCATAGCTAACGCAAGGGTTTCGGTTGACGAGCTTAATGTGTTTCCTGTTCCTGACGGGGATACGGGAACAAATATGTCCATGACTATGTCAAATGCTATGGCGGAGCTTTTGAATATGAAGGACAACTGCCGTGTATCATCGGTAGCTGAAGCTGCTGCATCCGCTTTTTTGAGGGGAGCAAGAGGAAACAGCGGAGTTATTCTTTCTCTTATTTTCAGAGGATTTAAAAAAGCGTTTAAGGATAAAAACGCAGCCAGTGCAGCTGATTTTGCAGAGGCTCTTAAAATAGGAGTAGAGGGCGCATATCAGTCTATCATGAAGCCTACCGAGGGAACTATTTTAACGGTAGCCAGAATGGCAGCTGAGCGTGCAGAGCAGACCGCAGCCGAAACTGACGATGTTGCTTTGGTCTTAAAAGAAGCGGTATACGCCGCTGAGGAAGCGCTCGCTAAGACTCCCGAACAGCTACCTGCCCTGAAAAAAGCCGGAGTAGTTGACGCAGGCGGAAAGGGCTTTTTGATAATATTAAAGGCAATGAGTGATGTTGTTTCGGGAGGCGAGATAGTTAAGCCTGTTAAAGCGTCGGAAAAGCCTGTTATCACAACCGAAAACTTCTCAACGGCAGTAGGTGATTTTGACGAGGATATAAATTTTACTTACTGCACTGAAATGCTCATAAAAAAAGAACCGGACAGCAAGGATTCCAAATCTTTAAGAGCATATCTTGAAACTATAGGCGATTGCGTTGTTGTAGTTGAGGACGATGAAATAATAAAAGTCCACGTTCATACAAACAACCCCGGAAAGGCAATAGAAAAGGCTCTTACATTCGGAAGCATTAACCTTCCGAAAATCGAAAACATGAAAATGCAGCACGACGGTAAGAAAAAATCTTCCGACAAACCTGAATATAAACCGGTCAAGCCGGAAAAGGAGTACGGCTTTGTTGCGGTATCCGCAGGATTCGGACTCGAAGCGGTGTTTAAGGATATGGGCGTAGATGTAGTTGTTTCAGGAGGACAGACGATGAACCCTTCTACCGACGATATTTTAAGCGCTATTGTATCGTGTCCTGCCGAAACAGTTTTTGTAATGCCGAACAACAAAAACATCATCATGGCGGCTGAACAGGCGGCAAAGCTTGCCGACAGACGTGTTTGCGTTTTGCAGACAAGGACTATTCCTCAGGGAATGAGCGCAATGTTCGGGTATGATCCGGACGCTGATTTTAATACAAACAGAACAGAAATGACAAAAGCGTTTTCAAATGTTTCTACCGGACTTATAACATTTGCAGCAAGAGATAGTGAGTTTGACAACCACAAGATTAAGCAAGGCGATATTCTCGCCCTTGACGAGGGTAAATTATCTTTTGTCGAGAACGATATTCAGAAGGCAGCCTACAAGCTTACCAAAAAGCTTGTAAACGGTGATACTCAGTTTATAACTGTAATACACGGAGCGGACGTTTCCGAGCAGGACGCCCAGAAACTTTTGGCGCAGCTTGAATCAAAATATCAGAACCTTGAAGTAAATCTTATAAACGGAGGACAGCCCGTTTACTATTATATCATTTCAGTTGAATAAAAATTTGGAGGAACTTATTATGACAAACAGCTATGAGAGTCCGTTTTGTACAAGATATGCCAGCAAGGAAATGCAGTATATTTTTTCTGCTGACAAGAAGTTTACAACATGGAGAAAGCTTTGGGTGGCTTTGGCAAGAGCAGAAATGAAGCTCGGACTTCCGGTTACGCAGGAGCAGGTAGACGAGCTTGAGGCAAACATAGAAAATATAGATTATGAGGCAGCTCGTGAGCGAGAGAAACTTGTCCGCCACGATGTAATGTCGCACGTTTATACATATGGCTTGGCTTGCCCTAACGCCAAGGGAATCATTCATCTCGGTGCGACCTCCTGCTATGTCGGCGATAACACAGATGTCATTATCATGCGTGACGCTTTAAAGGTTATAAAAAGAAAGCTTATCGGAGTTATTGCCCAGCTCAGCGAATTCGCCGAGAAATACAAAAACCTTCCGGCGCTTGCATACACCCACCTTCAGCCGGCTCAGCTTACAACAATAGGTAAGCGTGCAACTCTTTGGTGCAACGAACTTTTGATGGACCTTGAGGAAATAGACTTCAGAATTCAAAATCTTAAGCTTTTAGGCTCTAAGGGAACAACCGGCACACAGGCAAGCTTCATGGAGCTTTTTGAGGGCGATAGTGAGAAAATAAAGGCGCTCGAAAAAATGATAGCTGAAGAAATGGGATTTTCGGACGTTGTTCCGGTTTCGGGACAAACTTATTCAAGAAAAGTTGATTCCGCTATTGTTGCAACTCTTTCGGGAATTGCTCAAAGCGCATCGAAGTTTTCAAACGATATAAGAATCTTACAGAGCTTTAAAGAGGTTGAAGAACCGTTTGAGAAAAACCAGATAGGCTCGTCGGCTATGGCTTATAAGAGAAATCCTATGAGATGTGAAAGAATTACTTCTCTTGCAAGATATGTAATGGTGGATATGCTGAACCCGGCATTCACCGCAGGAACGCAATGGTTTGAAAGAACGCTTGACGATTCTGCAAACAAGCGAATTTCCGTTGCAGAAGCATTTTTAGGTGTTGACGCAATTTTAAATATCATGCTCAATGTTACTGACGGACTTGTCGTTCATGAAAAGATTGTTACAAAGAGAGTAATGGCTGAGTTACCGTTTATGGCAACTGAAAACATAATGATGAACGCTGTAAAAAAAGGCGGCGACCGTCAGGAGCTTCATGAGAGCTGTCTCTTATACACATCTGACGCTGCCGACGATCTACTCTGTGTAGA
>USCU01000160.1 GCA_900553335.1 uncultured Ruminococcus sp.
ATTGAGGATATTATATCAGCTGACAGCTACACAATGGGATTTCGTGACGGAGCAAAACTGATGATAGACATACTGCTTGGCAGCAATGAAAATCTCATCAGCAAATAAATTACATAGCAACAGCGCACCACAAATTTTTCTTGCAGTGCGCTGTGATTTTTTATCAAATTATGTCGAATAAATTATCAATTATCCATTGTCAATTGTCAATTAATTTGTCTTGCTGTTTCGACCGGTTTTTTATATAGTATCTGATACAATAGTTTTAAGGAGTTGAGAAAATGGGACTTAAAATTAAAATGAACGAAAAAAATAATCGCCTATACGCTTTTTTGGACGGCGAAATAGATCATCATTCGGCGGCACAGCTCAGAACAGATATAGACTTGAATGTAATGCTTTATAAGCCGAAATCTCTTTTTCTGGATTTTTCAGCAGTAACATTTATGGACAGCTCGGGTATAGGGCTTGTCATGGGAAGATATAAGAAAATGAGTGAAATAAACGGACGGGTATATATACAGAATCCGCCTAATCACATAAAAAGAGTCATGCTTCTTTCGGGGGTAAACAAGCTTGCGAAAATAGTAAATGCAGACATGATAGAAGGGGAGGTAGAAAAGCTTGAAGAAGGTACTAAATGAGGTTAAGGTTCGTTTTAAAAGCGCTTCCGAGAACGAAAGCTTTTCAAGAACAGTAGTCTGCGGATTTGCGCTTCCGCTAAATCCGAGGGTGGACGAGCTTGGCGACATAAAAACTGCAGTTTCTGAAGCGGTGACAAACGCCATTGTTCACGCTTACCGAAACTCGTCAGGATACATAGATATGCTTCTGAGGATTTATGATGACAGAACACTTTACATAAAAATACGGGATCGTGGTTGCGGAATCGCTGATGTAAAAAAAGCGATGGAGCCGCTTTATACAACTGCGCCCGAGGAGGAGCGTGCGGGACTTGGCTTTGCGGTAATGGAAAGTTTTATGGACAAGCTTACTGTAAAAAGTGAGGTTTCAAAAGGCACGACGGTAATTATGGTAAAGAGGATTGTCGGAATTGACGGTTACGAAGCAGAAAAATAAAATAGATGTCACTGAGCATGTCGGACTGGTTCATCTTTGTGCTAACAGATTTAAAAACCGAGGAATAGAATACGAGGAGCTGTATTCAGCAGGGTGTCTGGGACTTTTGAAGGCCAAGGAGCATTTTAACCCTGAATTTTCGGTTAAGTTTTCCACATATGCTGTGCCGGTGATTTTAGGTGAAATAAAGCGTCTTTTCAGAGATGGCGGAACTGTTAAGGTATCCCGAAGCTTAAAGGAACTGTCCTTAAAAATCACAAAAATGAGAGAGGACTATTTAGCAAGGCTTGGAAGAGAACCCGATGTGAGTGAAATTAGCTCCATTATGGGTGAACCTCCTGAGAGAATCTGCGAAGCGATAAATGTTTCACAGCCGCCGCTCAGCCTTACCTACAGTGATGACGAGCCTAGTGAGGTTTTGATCCCTGTAGATGCTGAGGACGAAAAAATAACTGATCTTCTGTCGCTGAGGGAGGTTGTTTCAAAGCTTAGCGATGAGGATAAGACTCTCATTTTTTTACGGTACTACAAAAATCTCACACAGGTAAAAACCGCCAAAATCATGGGAATAACACAGGTTCAGGTTTCAAGACGTGAGAAAAAAATCCTGTCAAGGTTAAGAACAGAAATGGGGAATTGAAGTAATTGATAATTGACAATAGATAGTTGATAATGTAATGAAAAAGACACAGAGAATTTTAAATTCCCTGTGTCTGATTTTTATATTGCATTGCCCATTGTCAACTGTCAATTATCCATTATAATTCCGAATTAATCTATCGCCAGTATCGGATATCCGTCAATATAATCTTTAACCATAAATGGGTGCAGCCGAGCTTCTTTAAAGATATCTTCTTTTATTTCATCAAGCGTTTCCAGAATACTTTCAAGCGGTTTTATCTTTACTATAGGACAAACCGGTGACAGGGTTATCACGAGTCGGTTAAGACCTTTCAGTTTCATCACCCTAAAAGGCCAGATTTTACAGTCAAACGGCTTTGCTTCATTTGACAGCTTGCATCCTTTTTGCTTGTCAAGCGCCGTGCAGTAGTAAAGCTCATCGCCGTCCTCTTTAGAAAGAGAAAACAGTTTGTATTCTTCTTTGTCTAGGAGCTTTGCTCCGGTATTCGCTACCTGATCGGCAAACTCATTATAAATTACAGGAGTTTCCCATATGTCGTCATCGTCAAAGGTACAGCAAATTCTGCACTTTGCACACTCATCCTTTGACAGTAATTTGCTTAGCATTTTGTCATCGCCCCTTTATGTGTCATATATATTATATTAATTATATCATATTAAAGCAGGCTTGTCAAAATCCAGTAAATGACTCCGTAAATGACTGACGCAACGGTACCATAAAGTATGACTGGTCCTGCAATTATGAAAATCTTTGCTCCAAGTCCCATAATGTACCCTTCGGTTTTAAATTCTATTGCAGGAGATACAACAGAGTTTGCAAATCCTGTTATCGGGACTAAAGTTCCTGCACCGCCGTGTTTTGCGATTTTCGGATAAAGACCGAGTCCTGTAAAAAGTGCGGATAAAAACACAAGGCAGATGCTTGTTAAAATGCCTGCGTTCTTTTCGCTGAAATCAAGGTATTGCCATAAATTTAAAAGGCACTCTCCGATAACGCATATTATTCCGCCGATAACAAAGGCCGATGGAATCGTCATATAGCTTTTTGTACCCGGAGATGCTTTTTTTACTATTTTGTCGTATTCTTTTTTTGACATATTCATCATAATCACTCCTTTATGCTATTGTTTGCAGGTGCTTCAAATTTATTCTTTTAGTTAAAGTTGCACAAATATTTTGCAGTAAGATTATCTAAAAAAGATATATAAAATAAGCAGGTTTTATGGTATACTTAATTTATGAAAAAGAAAATTTTAATTGGGTTTTTACTGACATTAGGTGTTTTAATACTGTTTGGAGCAGTTATGTTTCTTCTCGTTTATAACGGAGTAGTTTTACTTAACAATCCGTCGGATGAAGAGTTTCCTGTCAGGGGCATTGATGTTTCTGCTTATCAGGGAGAAATTGATTGGCAGGAATTAAGCAAGGAAGATATACGGTTTGCTTTTATTAAGGCGACTGAGGGAAGCGGGTATGTAGACGACAAGTTTTCAAAAAACTATGAAAATGCACAAAAAACTGACCTCAGGGTTGGAGCATATCACTTTTTCAGCTACGACAGCCCGGGTGAAACACAGGCTGAAAATTTTATAAATACCGTTCCAAAGATTGAAGGCATGCTTGCGCCGGTAATTGATGTTGAGTTTTACGGAGATAAGAAAGAAAACCTTCCCGACAAGGATAAAACACAAAAAGAACTTGACATGCTGATTGCGAAACTTGAAGAATATTACGGAAAAACTCCGATTATATATGCAACAGAAAAGTCGTATGAGCTTTACATAGCA
>USCU01000161.1 GCA_900553335.1 uncultured Ruminococcus sp.
TCTACACAGAGTAGATCGTCGGCAGCGTCAGATGTGTATAAGAGACAGATCTTATAGTACTTTCTGAGCCGACCGTTATGCTCGATTGAGTAAACGCTTAAACAGTTCCCAGATTCGAGCCGTCTTAAAATCGGATAAAGCGTCGATTCGGAAATCTTTATATACGGACTTATATCTTTTATTATGCGGTAGCCGTATGAATCCTGCTTATATAAAGCGGTAAGAACGCATACCTCTAAAAGTCCGTGTTTAAGTCCTATGTCCATTCAGACTACCTCCCATCAAATAATACTATATCATACATAGTATTATTTGTCAAGAGGTATTTTGACTTGACAAATAATATCAAATATAATAAAATTAAATCGAAAATTAAATAACACTTTAAGAACGACACATGTTGCGCTTTGCGTGTAAATCTGATTACGGTACACTTTAGTTGGATTTATCGGGAGTGCGGCGTGTTTTTTTATTGTGTTAAAATGGAAAAGGAGTTTTTTTAATGCCGAGAAATCAATTTCAAAAAATGGTTTTTGCTTTTATGACGGTAGTTGTAACAGTGCATGCCTATGTGTTTTTCAGCCTATATGTTGTAAACGGTTCTACACTTATGGCGCTGAACAATACAGACAGTGTTATCGGAGCGATCAACAATCAAGGCGGAGTGTTGATGTTCGGAAATTATCTGCCGATATGGGCGGTAGTTGTTATTGAGTTTTGCTTTGCATATTTGCTTGAAATGGTAATGGGAAGTCCCTGCTCATTTAAGCTTGCCTCAAAGCTTTTTGATCCAAGGACAACAAATCCTGTAATATTTGAAACAGCTGTTATATGCGCTACCGTTGCACTTATGTGTCCTGCAATGAGCTTTATTGCTGCGATAATTTATTATCCGTATTATGCAGGATTTGATGTAACAACACTTTTAGCAAATTGGCTTAAGCTTGTGTGTTTTAATTTTCCGTTTGCGTTTTTCACACAGCTGTTTTTTATTCAGCCGTTTATCCGAACAGTTTTTAAGTTTTTATACAGAAAAGACATTGCAAAAAGAAGCGTTGATACATAAACGTCCAGCTTGATAAAAGTCTGACAAGAATTTGTCAGGCTTTTTTGGGTTTTGTGGCTGAAAGACTTGAAATCTCTATCAGAATTTGGTACAATAAATATATCTGTTGATATGTTATATGAAAGGAGAGTGCCGATTCAGGCGGTATATGAATATATGGATCAGAATGAAGAGTATTTAGAGGACGAAAATTTTCGGGACAAAAATGAAAAATCATTTTTTAATGATACGATAGAATGGCTTGAAGCCGTAGCTGTTGCAGTTATGGTAGTTCTGCTTGTGTTCACATTTGTTTTAAGACAGGTTGTAGTAGAGGGAGATTCTATGCTTCCAACGCTTTCAAACGGAGATAGGCTTATAATCACCCATCTTTTTTACACTCCGAATCAAGGAGATATAGTCGTTGTGAACTGTGAGGGGGAACACAAGCTTAACAAGACAATCATAAAAAGAGTTATTGCAACTGAGGGCCAAGAGGTTAATATTGATTTTGATAACGGGGTTGTAACTGTTGACGGCGCAGAGCTTAAGGAGGACTATATAAACGCTCTTACAACGAGAAATGACGGAGCTTTTTCTTATCCGGTAACAGTACCGGAGGGCTGTATTTTTGTAATGGGCGACAACAGAAATCACTCAACCGATTCAAGAAACCCTGAGGTAGGATTTTTAAGTGTTGATGATGTTTTGGGAAAAGCATTTTTCAGAATAACTCCGTTCAATAAATTAGGATTTATTGAATAATGAAATTGCGAGAGGAAAATTATGAATGAAGCTATAAATGTACAGTGGTTTCCGGGGCATATGGCGAAAACAAGGCGCATTATGAAATCAAGTATGCCGCTAGTAGACGCTGTTGTTGAAATAACGGACGCAAGAATTCCTTATTCAAGCCGAAATCCTGAGATGGATAAAATAATAGGTAATAAACCAAGACTTATTTTGCTTAACAAATGTGATGCTGCGGATGAAACGGTAACCTCCCAGTGGATAGATTATTACAAGCGGAAAAATATATTGGCGCTTGCAACAGACTGTAAAAGCGGCAGAGGAGTAAATAAGTTTTTGCCTGCGCTCAAGCAGCTGCTAAGCGCAGAGATAGAAAAATGGAACGCAAAGGGAATGACGGGAAGACCTATAAGAATTATGATTGTAGGCATTCCGAATGTCGGAAAATCGTCATTTATCAATAAGCTTTCAAATTCTAAGCGAGCCAGAGTTGAGGACAGACCCGGTGTTACTCGTGGAAAGCAGTGGGTAACACTTTCTGAGGGATTAGAGCTTTTGGATATGCCGGGAGTATTGTGGCCTAAATTTGAAGACAAGCAGGTAGGAGAAAATTTAGCTTTCACGGGCGCTATAAAAGATAACGTTATGGATATAGAATATCTTGCGTGCAGACTTTTGCAGTTTTTAAACAATGGCTACAGCGATAGAATAGAAGAACGCTACGGTGTTGATTTAAGCGGTATCAAGCCTGACGATAGCGTTTTAAGCGACTGCACCGAAGGGTATGAAATACTTAACCGAATTGGAAAGAAAAGAGGCTTTTTGATTTCGGGCGGTGAAATAGATACCGAGCGTACCGCTATAACGGTAGTAGATGAATTCAGGGGCGGAAAGCTTGGAAGATTGTCGCTTGAAAATGCGGGAGATCATTTATGACGCTTTGGGAATTTGACAGAGATATAAAAAATAAAAGCAAAGCTAAGCTTCTGTGCGGTGTAGACGAGGCAGGACGGGGACCGCTTGCCGGAGATGTTTATGCGGCCGCGGTAGTTTTTTCTGATGATGTGATTATAGATGGGATAAATGACAGCAAAAAGCTTAGTGAGAAAAAACGAGAAGCTCTTTTTGACGAGATAAAAGAAAAAGCTTCAGCGTATTGTATTGCATCGGCAAGTGTTTTTGAAATTGAAGAGATAAATATTTTAAATGCTGCAATGCTTGCAATGAAACGTGCCGTTGAGGGTTTGAGTGTTGCACCTGAAATTGTTTTGATAGACGGAAACAGAATTCCTGACACATTGCCAAAAGCCGTATCAGTTGTTAAAGGTGATGCTAAGAGTCAGTCAATTGCTGCGGCGTCAATTCTTGCAAAGGTAGCAAGGGACAGATACATGAAAGAAATGGATAAGAAATATCCTGAGTATCAGTTTTCAAAACACAAGGGCTACGGAACAAAGCTTGATTACGAAATGGTTGATAAATACGGACTTTGTGATATACATAGACCGAGCTTTTTTAAAAAGTATTTTGATAAGAAAAATGGATAAAAGAAAAATCGGAAATATCGGTGAGGATTTTGTTTGCCGTTATCTTGTGAAAAAAGGCTGTAAAATCGAAAAACGTAATTTCTGTATCAGAGGCGGAGAGATAGACATTATTG
>USCU01000162.1 GCA_900553335.1 uncultured Ruminococcus sp.
CTACACAGAGTAGATCGTCGGCAGCGTCAGATGTGTATAAGAGACAGGTTGTAAAAAACGGCATCGAAGCATTTAAGGCGGCAGGCGCTGACTCGCTTATTGCTATCGGCGGAGGTTCGGCAATGGATACTGCAAAGGCTATAGGAATTATCATTGCTAATCCTGAGTTTGGCGATGTAACATCGCTTGAAGGTGCGGTTGATACGCCGAATCCAAGCGTTCCTATCATAGCAGTTCCCACAACTGCCGGAACAGCAGCAGAGGTTACAATAAATTATGTAATTACCGACGAGGAGAAGAAAAGAAAGTTCGTATGCGTTGATCCTCATGACATTCCGGTTGTTGCCGTTATTGACAGCGATATGATGTCATCAATGCCAAAGGGCCTTACAGCATCAACGGGCATGGACGCTCTTACACACGCTATCGAGGGATATACAACTCTCGGTGCATGGGAGCTTACAGATATGATGCACCTCAAAGCAATTGAAATTATCGGAAGATCGCTTCGCTCGGCTGTTAATAACGAGCCGAAGGGAAGAGAGGATATGGCACTCGGACAGTATGTTGCAGGAATGGGATTTTCTAACGTAGGTCTTGGAGTTGTTCATGGAATGGCTCATCCTCTCGGCGCATTTTATGATACGCCGCACGGAATCGCTAACGCTGTCATTTTACCGTATGTTATGGAGTATAACGCTGAGTATACGGGCGACAAGTTTAAATATATTGCAGAGGCAATGGGCGTTGATACAACAGGCATGGATCAGCAAGCTTACAGAAAGGCAGCGGTTGATGCTGTAAGAAAGCTTTCAAGCGATGTAGGAATCCCTGAAAAGCTTCATGAAATAGGCGTTAAGGAAGAGGATCTCCCTGCTCTTGCAGAGTCCGCTTTTGCTGATGTTTGTACAGGCGGAAATCCACGTCCTTGTACAGTTGAGTCAATTCTTGAAATTTACAAAACAGCATTTTAATGATTTAAGTCCTCTCGCTTTTCGGGAGGACTTATTTTTTTAATACAGAGAAGGGGTACTTATATGAAAAAATTATTATGCTTGGTAAGCGCAGTAGTCTTAATGGCTTCGCTCTGCGCTTGCGCAAAAGAAAGTGACAGCACAACCGTTAAAATTCCAAATGCGGCAAGCTCAAAGGTTTCAATGACCTACGAGGAAGCTATAATGCCGTTTGAATCTGACGAAAAACTCGAACAGATTTCCGAGAGAGCAAGAAAAATTTTGAGTAATATTCAATGTGTAAACGCATTTTATAATGGAAACACTTCGTGGTCCAGTTCCTACGAGGACGGCTCTAAGATCACAAACGAAAACGGAATATCAGATTCGATGAACGCTCTTGAGGAGTATTTTAAATCGGAACCGCAGTACACCAAATACGTCAGCAAGATGAAAAATCCGGTAATAAAGGATTCTTACTTAAAGTTTATTGATCTCGCAAGGGAAACATATCAGGCATTTGTTGACAATCCCACAAAAAGTGTAACTAATGAAATTAATACGATTACGCTTGAGCAATATATAGATAATATACCTTGGACATCAACCGTAGCAAGGGCAGATTATTATCTGTCAGACTATACAACATCAATTAAACGCAGTTTTTCGTATGTTGAAGCATACTGCAAACTAACTCCTGAAGAGATCAAAAAACTATTAACAAGTGACCAATCGACTCCGTATGAGCAGCGTATGATTAATATAGCAGGTGGTTCAAACATTTATTTTCAATGCTCTGCTGAAGGACTGGACCTAGATTTTATGATCTCTACCCTTGATACGCTAATGGGACTTAAAGACAACGCTTATGCAATTGCAGTCGAAGCTTACGGCTCCGATTCGCAGAAGCTTAACGCATACAACGACTTTATTGATCATGCGACAAAGCTTTATAATATAGTCAGAGTCAACCGACCTGAATTTAACGACACGGAATATATTGAAAAGCAGGACTTTGACCTTGACTTATTGGAAAAATACGAAGGACTGCGTGCCTGAAAATTAAAATCACAAAAAATCCGCTGAGAGAGTTATTCTCAAAGCGGATTTTTTATCAACTTTCCATTGTTAATTCAATAAGAGATACAGCCCGTTATTCAACGTTTTCGGGGAGCATCTTAACGCAGTTATATTTATGGATTATTTAGTTATTGTCGGTGTTATTTCCGAAACATTTACTACATACCATCTTGTGCCTGTTTTTGCGGTGTAGATCTCGTAGTAAACATCCTTTGATGAGCGGCTTCCATGAATGGTAGCCGTTGCAGATATTACATAAGCCTCGGAAACATCAATCTTTTTGTCATAAAGCTTTTTGTATTCTTTTTCATAATCTTCTATAGCTTCGCTGTCAACATACGCCGCTTTTCCGAGCTTTGCATTGATTTTAAAATCATTTCCATAGGTTTCGTTATAATCACTGTAAAGGGTGTCAAGAGCATTGCTTTCGTCAAGGTTCATTTCTTTTGCAGACTCCTCATAAGTGTCCCTTATCGCCGGAGGAAAACAGCTTAAAAAGTCCTCAAAGTTTCGGTCGCTTATGCTTTGAAAATACTTTGCGGCAACATCTTCTTTTTCTTCGGTTTTGCCAATATATCCTCGTTTGTAAAGCACAAAAATCACAAGAGCCGCAATTAGCAAGACGCAGACAATACCTAATGCTATTTTTACCGCTTTTTTCGGAGCGGTATTTTTTGTTTTTTTAGGATTTTTCTTTTGCTCTTTTAACCATTCTTCCTTTTCTTCTTCCGTCATGTGTCTTAGAGGCTTATGGACCTTTTTATATTTTTCAGCCGCTTTTGTTTTTATATCAGGGTTTCCGTAACCGCAATGCTCACAGTATTCGCCTTTAAATTCTTTACCACAGCTTTTGCATATTTTCATGATAATTGTTCCTTTCATAAAGCTAAGGGGCAGAAAACGTCCTGCCCCCTAATCTTTTATTTATCGTTTAAAGCGGTTTTAATGTGAAGTTCCTCAAGCTGGCTTTCGTCAACAACCGAAGGACAAGCGCTCATAAGCTCGCTTGCGTTTTGAACCTTAGGGAACGCAACGACATCTCTTAAGCTGTCAGCTCCGCATATTATCATTGAAAGGCGGTCAAGACCAAATCCCATTCCGCCGTGCGGAGGAGCACCGTACTTATATGCGTCTACCAAGAAGCCAAATTTAGCTTCAATTTCCTCGTCTGTAAGTCCTAAAGCAGCAAACATTTTCTGCTGAAGCTCGTAATCCGTAATACGCATGCTTCCCGAACAAAGCTCTGTTCCATTCAAAACGAAGTCAAATGCTTCTGCACGAACATTTGCAGGATCGCTTTCAAGAATGTCAAGGCACTCTCTCATAGGCATTGTAAACGGGTGGTGCATAGCAAGCCATTTCCCCGATCTGTCTCTTATACACATCTGACGCTGCCGACGATCTACTCTGTGTAGA
>USCU01000163.1 GCA_900553335.1 uncultured Ruminococcus sp.
CCGATGGATACTGTTTTGGAGATGCCGATCAATGCATACGCAATTCAGTCGGAATACTTGAATGAAACCGGCGATACTCTTCAGGCACAAATGACAGATGCATTTAATAAATACAAAGCAGAGCAAGAAAAATAAAGGAGGCAGGGGAATATGAGTAAAAAGAAAATATTTCTTACGGTTATTGCCTGTTTGCTTGTAGTGTCGGCTTCCTTTGGAATGACATATGCTTATCTGATTGCAAACGATTCTGTTTCTAATGAATTTACAATAGGTGAGAACAAAATTGAAATTGAAGAAGAGTATGATCCTCCGGAAAAACTAACTCCGGGAATCGAGATAAATAAGAAACCGAGTGTTAAAAACACAGGTAATCTTTACTGCTATGTACGAATGAGAGCGGACTTTTCTGACAGCGCAGCCAAAGACTTTTGCGAGGAGCTTGTAATGGATACGGCTAATTGGGAGTATAATTCTTCTGACGGATATTACTATTATAAGAAGCTTCTTGCTCCGGGAGATTCAACAACGAATCTATTTGAAAAGATTGTTATAAAAACTCAAAAAGCAGATGGTACTGATTTAACTGATGCTGATATGATCGACTTTGACGTTCTGGTTTTTGCAGAGTCCTGTCAGCATGAAGATCACGACGGCGAATGTGCCTCAGGTGAATACAAAACGATTTGGAAGTAAGGAGGGATATATTGATGCAGACTGATATAAAACGAAGTGCTTTTTCTAAGATACTGTCGTTTGCTTTAGTGATGGTTTTGCTGATCAGCTTTATTCCTGATACTGCTGTTAAAACAATAGCGGCAGACATCAACGGTGATTTTGATATATCTCTTTCATGGAATAAAAATGAAAATCCTGTTGATTTTGTTTATGACAGCGATTCCTCAGAATCAAAAATGGTTCGAATGAAAATATCCTATTCTAATAAAATGGTGTCAAAGGCATTTGAACCCGGTGAGATAACAATTACAGTCACCGGCTTAAAGGATGCAGTTCGTTCAGGTAATTCTTACATACCAGCCGGAATTGCAGCTGACAAGGAGACAGACTTCCCAAAGAATTACGAATGGAGCTATACTTATACTGAGGCAACCGATACATATACGTTTACAAATAATAATGCGATCGCTGATAAATCTACATTTGAGGGATCATTTGAAATTATCTGGTCACTGCCGTCAAGAAATACTAAAGACGGTTTCACAAAAGATATCAATGCGAATCTTTATACACCCGAGATTAGCATTGAGAGTAATTCAATAAGCTATTCGCAAACCAGAAGACCTGACAAGTATACGATCGTGCAAAAAACCTCCAAGCTTAATAAGGATAATCTTTTGCTTGATAGTTACGAAGATTATACATGGGTCAATTACGATATAGGAGCTACTGATACCTATTATTCTAAGGATGTTGAAGGCGAGGAATGTTTTGAATGTTATTTCCTTGCAGATGCTGAGGTTATCAGCAACGATTTGCACGATTCAGGCGAAAAGGTAACGATCAGCGGCAAAGAATATAAGAAATACTATGCATATAAAGATGTAAAAAGTTCTAATGCTCAGTACTATTTAAACAACATTTTAGTTGCTTATCCAAAGTCGAAGTACGATTCTAACGCTAAGGTTACAAATTATGTTAAGCTTTGCGGACAATATTATGAGAGTAAAGATTCTGATTATGACAGTGAATTAGGCTTGCTTGCACAAAATGAATCGACTATATCAATTGCTGACTACGATTTTAACGATATACCCGGCGACATTTACGATGTATGGAAAACATCTTGCGGCGTTCACGGAACATATATCGACAGTCATTGCAGCGAGTGTAAGCAATATGGTGCAGTAAATTCCGTTCATCTCTATAACGGAAATAAAGAATACTATTCAATGCTCGGAGTGCGTTTGAACTTTTATAATGAGTCTATTTTGCACCCGGAGTCTTACGATCTTGAGTTTGTGGATGATGTAATTGACATAGAGCTTACTGACGGTACAATAAGAAGACTTAGTGATGATGAATTTAATTTCACAAAGGTATATATACCGGCTGATTTTGAAATACGAAACAATAATAATTTCGTTATTTCATCTATGACTTCGCCTGGGTCTGCCGGAGCCAGCGTTTCATCAAACGCATATGCTGTTGAAATTTATGTAAGGCATAAAAATGCACCCGCAACAGCTTTTGAGCTTCTAAATACCGAGCAAACGAAAAATCTTAAAATAAGATCTGAGGGTCAAACAGTTGATCTTCCTGAGGATACGGTAGGAGTTAAGATAAAAGTAGTAGATGTCAAAGAAGGTTTTACAACAGGAGATTTTCGCTGCTACTATAAGTTTCATACCGACGATGCTGACATAGCGACAAACGGAGGAAGTGTCTTTAACAATATATACTTTAAGCTTTATAGTACATATTATGACGATGCAGGAAAACTCTGCGAGGACGTACCTATCAATGATTACAAGGACGCTGATGAGCAAACCATAGCGGTGTTGTACGGAGCTGATTACAAAAACAACAGAGAATATCAAAGAGATATGTCACTGTATGGGGAGGCTTTAGACAGAGAGGTTGGCAGAGTCCACATTCTTGAGATTCCTAATGAGTTTCAGCTTACGAGAACCAGAATAGAGCCGGACACCTCAATAAATTCAAACGGTTTGTCGAATAATGCTTATCATTTTTTAGGTTCGATTAATTCGGAGTTTAAACTTGGAGAAGGTACTGAGCTTAGTAATTTCTCTATTTATACAATTATTCCTAAGGGACTGAGAATCAGTGAGGATTGTAACGATCCCGAAGCGTTGAAGGATGTTTTGAGGTTTTCTTCAACTGATGGTTACAGTTCTGCGGAAATAGCGGCTCATACAAAGATAACAATAATTGACGATCCGAATGCATACGACGGAAGGCAGTACATAAGGTTTGACTTTGACTTTTCTGATGGCCCTATTTTAATGCAAAATCTTTCAATTTTAGGAATCCCAATGTATGTTTACAGACATAACATTGAGTTCGGACAGGTTAGTTATACTCTGAGAGCCGCAATGCTTGTCGATCAAGCAGGAAAGTGGTATTCAAACAGCACTGACAACAACACAATGGAAGACTCTATATGGGTGGACATAGACGGTGACGGCAATACTTCAGAGCCTGCTTCATTTGCTTCGCACACATACATTCTCACAAATTCTGAGAACTATGAAATGATACTGACAAAGTATGTGTCTACGCCATTGTCAAACGGTCTTGTAAATCCAAGCGAGAAGTCTGATATTGCTGATGTTCCAAAGACATACGCAGGCGGAGAATATTCATATTTCTTATCTGCAAAAGTAAATACCGGAGTGGCTAAAAACATTGTTTTTGTTGACGTTATCGAGCCTGATGATACTTCCTGTCTCTTATACACATCTCCGA
>USCU01000164.1 GCA_900553335.1 uncultured Ruminococcus sp.
CACAATCTCCATCGCTGCGCTCAGTTCACCGATTTCATCGCAGTAGTGTGCATCGGAATCGAGGCTTATTTTAACGTTTTCCTTTTTGCATGCCTCAAGAAATCTGACAGTGTTTTCATATGTGCTTCTTCCCGCTTTGATCGAGGCATTATTGACCTCTGCGATCTTATCGTATTTAGCAAAGAGCTTCGCTCCCTCACCATAATCAAACATATGACCGCTCGTTGTTAAATGTCCAAACATATCAACAAGCGGATTTTTACAGACATTTTCTAAGGTTTTAAGATGATCGTCAGGATCTCTCGGCGGATATACAGGATCGTGAAAAGAAGCAACTATCCATTGAAGTCCCTCTATTATATAGCTTACAACGTCAAGCTCTCCGTCTGTGTTCATAATGTCCGCTTCAATTCCCCGCAAAACAAAAACACCTTTTACTTTTTGCGATATGGCGTGCTGATTGCCTGCGTGCCATTCATGAGGAGCATCAGGCATTAAACGGGCATGATCAGTCATAGCTATTACTTTAAGACCTCTTTCAGCAGCTATTTCACAGTTTTCTCTGATAGTTGAATATGCATGTGTTGACGCAAGCGTATGTGTATGCAAATCTCCGATAATGTTCATGTAATATACCTCTGTTTTCAAAAATCAAAATGTATCCCAGTTCTTAACGGTATCCTTTGAATCCATCTGAAGTCCAAGATTATCCAAAAGCTCCTGTGCAGCATTGTATCCCATCTTCTTCTGACGGTTGTTCATTGCCGCTACTTCTAAAATAATAGCCAGATTTCTTCCCGGCTTAACAGGGATCGTAAGGGAAGGAATTTGAAGTCCCAATATGTTGGTATATTCGTTGTCAACACCCATTCTGTCGTAAATCTTTGTAGGATCCCAAGCTTCGAGTTCAATTACTAAATCAATTTTTTCTGTAACCTTTACTGCTCCCATACCAAACAGACGTCTTGCATTAATAATACCTATTCCGCGAAGCTCCAAGAAATGCCTTATATTATCCGGTGAAGAACCGACAAGACTCTTGTTCGATACCTTTCTTATCTCAACAGCATCGTCCGCAACAAGACGGTGTCCTCTTTTAACAAGTTCAATTGCAGTTTCGCTTTTTCCAACTCCCGATTCGCCGACAATAAGAATTCCCTCACCGTAAACCTCAATTAAAACTCCGTGACGTGTTATTCTCGGTCCAAGCTGCAAATTTAAATAAGCAATAAGACTTGCCACAAATTCAGTTGTACTGTCGTTTGTTCGCAAAACTGCCACTTTGCAATCCTCAGCACAAGCAAGAATTTCAGGAAAAACATCATGTCCTCTTGCAATCACCAACGCCGGAATTTTTCTTTCAAACAGCTTTGATATTTTTTGAAATCTGAGTGCAGAACCAATGGATTCAAGATAAGCAAACTCCATATTTCCGCACACTTGAATTCTGCTGGAATTAAAATACTCATAAAATCCGGTAAGCTGAAGTCCCGGACGGTTTACATCATTGTCATCTATCAAAATCTCTTTTGGATCTTTCGGTGTATAAATCACCTCCAGCTCAAGCTCATCAATAATATTCTTTAAAGGTACTGTAAAAACCTCTGCCATAAAATAACCTCCTACCCTATTAAAGCCTTATGTAGCCCTTTTTTCTCATTTCCTCAGCGGCAAGCATTACACCGAGTCTGCCCGTCGGATATGTTATTCCGCCCTGCAGCCATGCGGCATACGGTTCTCTTATCGGTGCGTCCGCCGAAAGCTCAATAGACGCACCCATTGTAAATGCACCTGCCGCCATGATAACCTTACTGTCATACCCAGGCATATCCCATGCTTCAGGAACAGCAAAGCTGTCAACAGGCGAGCCTTTTTGAATTCCCTGACAAAAAGCAGTCAGATTTTCTTCGTTTTTAAGCAAAATGGAAGCTATTATATCCGTTCTCTTTTCATGCGGTTTAGGAAGAGTTTCAAATCCAAGAAGCTCAAAGAATCTGCAAGCAAAAACAGACGTCTTCAAAGCTTCGCAAACCGTTTGCGGTGCGAGGAAAAAGCCCAAAAGTATTTCTCTTGTCATATTAAGAGAACATCCGACTTCCTTTCCCATTCCGACGCAGGTCAGCCTGTCGGCACATAACTCTACCAGATCAGCTTTTCCGGCTATATATCCTCCCGTCTGTGCAATTCCTCCGCCCGGATTTTTAATAAGCGAACCGATCATCAGATCAGCTCCTACATCGGTAGGCTCTATTTCTTCGGCAAACTCTCCGTAACAGTTGTCGACCATAACAATGGCGCTTGGATTACTGTCTTTTGCAGAATGTATTATTTTTCCGATCGTTTTAATATCAAGCGACGGTCTTAAGGAATATCCCCTTGATCGTTGAATATAAACGACCTTAGCGTTTTCTGCTTTAAGTTTAATACCCTCATAATCGGGTGTTCCGTTTTCTAAAAGCTCAACTTGATCGTAGTTTACATTAAAGTCTTTAAGCGAACCCTTGCCTGAAGCTCCGCCTATTCCAATCACCTCTTCAAGAGTATCATACGGCTTTCCTGTGACACACAAAAGTGTATCTCCCGGTCTTAAAACACCGAAAAGCGCAGTAGAAAGGGCGTGAGTTCCATTTACAAAAGTGTGTCTTACAAGTGCATCCTCAGCTCCTAATGCATCTGCAAAAACTCTGTCAGCAGTATCTCTGCCGATATCGCCGTAGCCATAGCCGTTAGTTCCCTTTAAGCAAGCTTCGCTTACTCTGTTTTTTATAAACGAATAAAGAACCTTTTCCGCATTTATCTTCGCTACTCTGTCAATTTCTAAAAACTGTTCTTTACAAGCTGCCTCTGCTATTTCGGCAAGCTCTCTTATTTTTTCATCTATTTCAAAGTATCCCTGCATCAATTTATCTCCTCAAAAGTTTTTCGCTCAAGTACTACATCCTCATTCACAGGCACAAAACCGATCTCCGTATAATAACTCACATTATAGTTCCTTGCATAAAGCCTCACCTTGAAGCCGTCTGCATTAAGCTTTTCTCCTATCCAGTATAAAAGCTCTCTTGCATGATGTTTTCCACGTGCATGAGGAATCGTCGCAACATGCCCTACAAAAGCAATATCGTCAATTAAATACTGAATTGTTGCGCTTGTTACACCCGACAGAATAAAGCTTTGAGAAAGTCCTCTTCTGATTCTGTGCGAGGTATCTGTAAGCCACAAATCTCTGGTTTGCCTGATTATCGGAAAGCTTGTTTGTAATATTTCAAAAACATCGTCAAGTCTGGGAGTTTCGTCAACGAAAAGATTTGATATTTTTTCTTTGCAGACAAACTCAAATTCAACTCTCGGAATAGAACTGTAATCATCTTTTATATGATCATAAAGCTTGTTCGCTAAATCAAACTCAAGCTCTACCGTCACAGGCTTTGTCATGT
>USCU01000165.1 GCA_900553335.1 uncultured Ruminococcus sp.
AGCGTCAGATGTGTATAAGAGACAGGTCACACCTCGTATGAGGTGTGTGAGTAGAAATTGGCAGGTTAAAGAACTTGGCAAATCTCGTCTTAGTCACACCCCGCATGAGGCGTGTGAGTAGAAATCGACTATGAGTATCGTCATCCACAAAATGAATGAGGTGAATTGATGAAGATAAATGTGAAGAAACCTCTTGCATTATTTCTTTGCATAGTTCTGCTTATATTGTGCCTATGCAGCTGCAGCGGTAACTCTAAAGACAGTTCTATCATTGGCAAGTGGTCTGTAACAGCTTATGAACTAAACGGAGAAATTTTCGCCAAGGAAAAAGCGAAGGAATATATGGGGGAAGTGTTTGCTTCTACCGAAAGACCAACACTTTTATTTCAGAAGTCCGGACTTGTGCGTATATATATGGAATCAGGTAATATGGACAAAACTGTTAATTATACTGTTACGGATAATATTATTGAACTTTATAAAGAGGACGAGCATGGTTTATATCTTGAAATAGATGGTGATACAATCAGGCTAAAAACAGATACAGATAGTATTGTAATGATTTACACAAAAGAATAAATTATGAATAAAAACGGAGTGCTAATCACCCTCTATCTTCTTATATCTCCATTGCCAATTCAATTATCTTTTTTTCATAAATATATCGATTCAATTTGTTCATCGGTTAAATCTTCAATGTTGAATACATCGATATTTCTAATACCTATAGGTATATCAGAATATAATTGACCGTATATGGCCGCAAGAAGATTTTGCTCGACGCTATCAAATTCCACGCAAGCTATTAACATATCGTCTTTTCCCTCTCTTACTAAGTCAACAAACGCTCCGGGAAAATCTGCTGAACAGTCTTTTTCGTGTTTAGAATAGACTTTTAACTTGCTAAGGCGTGTGAGTAGAAATATTCCTGATTCGATGCACCGTGTGGCAAAGGTGTGAGTGAGCAAAATCATAATTTAATTGCCATTTACATATAATAATTTGTGTCACATCTATAATAAGATGTGTGAGTAGAAATTACTGTAATTACATTATAGATCGTAATGTCACGCCTCGCATGAGGCGTGTGAGTAAAAATTAGTCTAAAAATAACCTTAATAGCGATACGCTCGGAGAGTGATAGGTAATCAATCTGTCACTCTCTGTTTTTGTTATAAATAAATTCTCCTGAAATAAAATGTTAGCATAACGAAGTTATTAATTAAAGATGTTATTTCATAATTAGTATTATGTCATGCCAGTAACACAAAATCGAATATTATAATATAATTACAGTAAAGAAAGGAGTGATTTGATGGGCGAACACAAATTTTATTATAATGCATATCCCAAAATAAAGCTTGTCTCAGCTATTATCGATTTGGTCAAAAATTTAATAGACTTAATATATAAAATCATAATCTAGTGATAAGCTATTGACAAATATCTCACCATAAAATATAATTGAATCAAAAAAAATGAAAACTACAGGTGAAGTAATATGGATACTACAAGCGATATTATTAATCGCCTTTTAATAGTTGACGGCAGCAATTTGCTGTTTCAAATGTTTTTCGGTATGCCCGCAAGAATAGTAAATAAGCAAGGAAAAGCTATTCAGGGAACGCTTGGATTTACTGGTGCGTTGCTAAAAATAATCCGCACAATTAAACCTACTCATATCACTGTGCTTTTTGACGGCGAACACGAAAACAAGCGTTTACAGCTAAATACCGAGTATAAAACAAATCGCCCTGATTACAGCCAAGTACCGGAAGAAGAAAACCCTTATTCACAGCTTCCGGATGTGTATTCTGCTCTTGATTATCTAGGTATCAAGCATGCGGAAACCACTGTTTGCGAAACGGATGATTGGATCGCCGGCTATGCTCTTACATACAGGCAGACATCTGAAATTGTAATTTCATCATTCGACAGCGACTTTTTTCAGATTATAACAGATAACGTGTCGGTACTTCGATATCGAGGAAAAAATACCGTCATCTGCACACCCGATTACATAAAAACTAAATTTGATATTCAACCTCAACAATACGCAGATTTCAAATCTTTGACCGGAGACATCTCGGATAACATTAAAGGAGCCGAGAAAGTCGGTCCCAAAACAGCAGCGCATTTACTGAACACATTTGGTACTCTTGACAACATTCTTTTAAATGCAGATAAAATAGAAAAGACATCTATTAGAAATTCCATTATCAAAAATTCTGAGAGATTAAAAACAAATTATAAAATTATTAAGCTTGATAATACAGCGCTGCTGCCGTTTGCCCTGAATGATCTTGAATACAACTATGAAGGAATAACTACCAACGAGGTTTTAAAAGGGATAGGGATATACTGATAATCAATTTGTGATATACCAAAATCAATACGATTTTCCTGATTTTTCTCTTGACAAAAGCGGTTTTGCGTTATATAATTTAATACTGCTCTAATTTATAAGGAGGTGACCGAAGTGGCACAGCAGAAAAAAGGATCAGCAACAATCACTGACAACAGAAAAGCAAGGCACGATTACTTTGTATTAGAAACATATGAAGCAGGAATCGAGCTTGTCGGCACGGAGGTCAAATCCATAAGACAAGGCGGAGCAAATTTAAAGGACGCATGGATTTCTATTGACGGCAGCGAAGCTATCATAAAGCAGATGCACATATCTCCATACGAAAAAGGTAATATTTTCAATAAAGATCCGTACAGAGAAAGACGTCTTCTTTTACACAAAAAAGAGATTTTAAAACTTCTCGGACTTGTTAAGCAGTCGGGGCTTACTCTTATTCCCCTTTCACTTTATTTCAAGGGTTCCAGAGTTAAAGTATCTGTAGGAGTATGCAAGGGTAAAAAGCTTTATGACAAGCGTGATGACATGGCAAACCGTGCTGCACAAAGAGATATTGAACGTGCCGTTAAAGAAAGAATAAAATAATAATTTTACATTATCCACTTTCAGTTGTCCATTATCAATTATTATTTGGGGGCGTAAAGGTTTCGACGGGGATTTTGAAGCGGGATAAGCGAGTAGAGCTGTGCGAACTCTTTAAAGCGCACACGTTTTTAAAATTAAACGACAAAAATAATTTTGAATTAGCAGCTGCTTAATTGCTGCTCGCCTCCTCAAAGCAGCCTACGGCTTTGAGCTTGGCGTCGATTTAGTAGGAACGGCTGATGCGGATTGCCCTTACCGCAACAGTCTATTTTAAGGGCTGCCCGCAACTCGGCGTGTTTGTTTGCCGTTTTGCGGGGAGATAATATAACAAACTACACTCGTAGAAATTCTCGTGAATAAGTTTTCGGACACGGGTTCGACTCCCGTCGCCTCCACCAAAATTATCACTGCACGAACCCCTAAGAGGAAGATTACTGTTTTCCTGCGGGGGTTCGTGTTGTGTGT
>USCU01000166.1 GCA_900553335.1 uncultured Ruminococcus sp.
ATATTTCATCTGCTATTATTTCAGAAGAAGAAATGGCAGATGATGCTTCTCCTGAGCTTTTATCTATCAGAAAGAGAATAAACAGACAGGGTGTTAAAATTCGTGAAAGCCTTGAGAAATTAACAAAAAACAATACGGTTCAGAAATATTTACAGGATAATATTATAACAATTCGTGATGGAAGATATGTTGTGCCGGTTAAGGTAGAGCATAAAGCAAATGTTCCTGGTCTTGTTCATGCTACATCGGCTACCGGTTCAACTATTTTCGTTGAGCCTATGCAGGTTGTTGATGCAAATAACGAAATCGCAATATTGAAAGGTAGGGAGCAGGAGGAAATTCAAAATATTCTTAAAAGTTTTTCTTTGGAAATTGCCAATAACTCTGAGCAGATAAAGTCTAGCTTTAGAGCTATTGTTAATCTTAATTTATATTTTGCAAAAGCAAATTTGGCTGCCAAAATGAATGCTTGCGTTCCGGAAGTTGTTACAGATGGCAGGGTATTGCTAAAAAAAGCAAGACATCCTCTTATTGATAAAGAAAAGGTCGTGCCTGTTGATTTTTCGATAGGATTTGACTATTCAACTTTAGTCATAACAGGACCTAATACGGGAGGAAAAACAGTAATTTTAAAAACAATCGGGCTTTTAACACTTATGACTATGTGCGGTATGCTGATTCCTGTGTCAAACGGAAGTGTTATTTCAGTTTTTGATGACATATTGGTGGATATCGGGGATAATCAGTCTATTGAGCAGGACTTATCAACTTTCTCTTCACATATAAGTAATGTAAATTTCATAATTGAAAATGCCGATGAAAAGACTCTCGTATTGCTTGATGAGGTAGGCTCGGGAACAGATCCTGTTGAAGGAGCAGCACTTGCAGTTTCTATGGTTGAAAAGCTAAGGCAAAATAATGTTAAAACCGTTGTTACAACTCACTATCAGGAGCTAAAAATGTATGCACTCGACACTCCATATGTGGAAAATGCTTCATGTGAGTTTGATGTAAGCACACTTTCTCCGACATATAGGCTTATAATCGGAACTCCGGGAAAATCAAATGCATTTGATATATCAAAAAGACTCGGTGTGAGCGATGATATTATTTCTTATGCAAAATCGCTTTTAAATGAGAATTCCAGGCGTTTTGAAGATATTTTACAAAAACTTGAAGAATCAAGACTTGAGGCTGAAAAGAGCCTTCTGGAAGCTAAGAAAATACAAGAAGAAGCTGCCTTGAAAAATGAAGATGTTGATAAAATCCGTGAATCGCTTGAGAGGGAGAAAGAAGACATACTTTCCAAAGCAAGACGTGAGGCTAATGAGATTATTAAGCGAACAACAAGAGAATCCGATGCTTTGATTGATGAGCTAGAAAAGGTTAGAAAACAAAAGGAACAAAAGGAGTTCAGCGAGAATTTGTCTAAGGCAAAATCAAGTGTTAAATCCTCGTTGAATAAAATATATAAAAATGCAAACATTCGTTCTCAAGATAACTTGAAGCCGAACTTAGATCTAAAAAAAGGCGACTCTGTTATAATCATAGATACGAATAAAAAAGGTACTGTTATTTCTGTACCGGATTCAAATGGAATGTGCATGGTTCAAGCAGGAATTATGAAGACTAAAATACATTCTTCGAAGCTTAGAATTGATGAATCGGAGAAAATTACTTTTAACAGCGGAAGTGTATCAAAAAAAGGTATTATCAGCAAATCACAGAGAGTTGTTAAAACAGAGCTTGACATAAGAGGATATGCTGTTGATGACGGATTATATGAGCTTGATTCATTTATTGACAACGCAGTTTTGTCTGGTATAGGAGTTATAACAATTATTCACGGTAAAGGTACAGGTGTGCTGAAGAATGCCGTAAGATCTCATTTAAAGAATCATAAACAGATCAAGACTTATAGAAGGGGTTTGTACGGAGAAGGTGAAGATGGCGTTACAGTGGCGGAGTTAAGATAGGGAGATGACCAATATAGCTCTTTGTTTTAATAACATTCAAACTGAGGGCAAAGCATGTAATCCGCTTAATTCGAAAAATTTATTTTTTGCAGATAAATATAAAAGATGTTTTTCAAATTGGGATTATGACAATTATATTATGATAATATGTAAGTTTTAAGCTGTGTAGGTATTTTTACTTGTGCAGCTTTTAAATTTTAAGGGCAATAGGGGTTGACAAATAAAAAGCATTGCTGTATAATCTATATATCGACATTCACTAAATAAGAATTTAGTGAATGTTAGGGAGGAGAATTAATATGAAAGCCGAATATATGGATGATTGTCCGGAATATGTCAGAGATTTCCTTTTAAACTTAAAGCTTATACGAGATCGTGCTGATCGAACGGAAGAAGCATATTATATTGACATTCGTACATTTTTGCGTTATTTAAAAATAAAAAACAAATTAGTTGATCCCAATACTTCGTTTAGTTCTATCACCATAAAAGATGTTCCTTTTTCATATCTTGAAAAGTTTACGCTTTTTGATGCTTATGAGTATATGAATTATTTAAAAGAGTCCCGTGATAATTCTACTGCAACCAGAGCCAGAAAAACGTCAGCATTAAAACAACTGTCTTCGTATCTTCATAATAAGGCAAAGCTGCTGGAAAAAAATCCTCTTGAGGATTTAGAGCTTCCAAGAATAAAAAATAAGCTGCCCAAATACTTGTCACTTGAACAATCAATTGAGCTTTTAAAAAATATTGATTCTAAACATAAATCCCGTGATTATTGTATAATTTGTCTGTTTTTAAACTGCGGTATGCGTTTAAGCGAGCTTGTGGGACTGAATATAGCCGATTACAGCAAAGAAAGCCGAACGCTTAGGCTATTTGGTAAAGGCTCAAAAGAAAGAATCGTTTATTTGAATGATTCGTGTATTGAAGCGGTTGAAGCGTATTTAAAGGAACGTCCTAAAAATGCTAAGGATAAAGATGCTTTATTTATTTCAAGACAGTTAAATAGAATTAACAAAAGACGCGTACAGGCTATTGTTGAAGAAATGCTAAAAAAAGCAGGTCTTTCAAATTTAGGAGTCACAACGCATAAACTCCGTCACACAGCTGCAACGCTTATGTATCAGCACGGCGGCGTGGATCCGCTTGTTTTAAAAGAGGTCTTAGGTCATAAGAGCATAGCAACAACTGAGATTTACACGCATTTGTCGAATGAAAATCTCAAAAGAGCTGCTGAAGCAAGTCCGCTTGCAAACGAGAATCCGCAAAAAGACAAGAAATAAAAATAATCCTTATGCGATAAATAAAAACTCGCATGAGGATTATTTATTTTACTTTCTATAATCACTTCTTATAAAAGGTTCATTTATATTTTCATCGATCAGCAACTTGTATTTTTGTGGATGCCTGTATGCGTTGCCA
>USCU01000167.1 GCA_900553335.1 uncultured Ruminococcus sp.
ATCTACACAGAGTAGATCGTCGGCAGCGTCAGATGTGTATAAGAGACAGCCTCTTCCAATACCGCTACAGCTCGTCTTATTCCCTCTTTAAGATCAACCAACGGTTTCCATCCAAGCGCTTTCAAACGGCTTCCGTCAAGAATTTCCGGAGTCTGAGATGAAGACGAGGTATTTCTTACCGGCTCTTCCTCATCTGACGGATTAGCAAAAGATAAAGACATCTTTCTCTCAGGGAAAACCTCACAGGCGGTTTTTGCAAAACCTCTGATCGTAACGTCTGATTTTTCATATGCAATGTTATAAGGAGTTACATTTTCTCCGCTAAGCAAAATAGTCAAAAGTCCGGTAACAGTATCGGTTACATAACAAAACGATCTGAGCGCTGCACCGTTGCTTTTCAAAAGAATGCTTTCACGTCTTACAATATTTGCGATAAACTGTGCCCATACTCTGTCATCATCAAGACTGCTTGCTCCATAAATGTATGCAGGTCTTGCAATCTTAATGTTCATGCCGTACTGCTTTGCATAGCAAGCACAAAGCGTTTCAGCAGCTCTTTTTCCTATTGCATAGCAGTTTTTATATGAGGTTTGATCTATATAACCAATATCCTCCTCGCAAAGATAATCCTTGCCGTTGAATACCTGTCCGTAAACCTTCAGGCTGGATATTATCAAAGACGCTTCACTGCCGCATTTCTTAGCAAAATCCAAAACCCTCGATGTTCCCGTCAGATTTGCGTTTATCGTTCCCACAGGATCATTTTCAAACTGAATATTGCTTGCCTGACTGGCGGCATGAACAACAAAGTCAGCTTTTTGGGCCTTAATCTCATCACTCACGTCCTGAATACAGAGCGACAAATCATCTCTTTTAAGAAGCTCGCCGTATTTAGCTTCTGCTCTTTGCTCATTTCGTACAAGTGCCTGCACCTTAATGCTGTCGCCGAAAATGTCATTTCTTGTCAAAAGCCCTAAAACCATATAATAGCCTATAAATCCGCCTGCTCCTGTGATAAGAATGTTTTTTCCTTTAAGTTTTTCCCATGAAAGAGATGAATTAGCTATTTCATAAGCGTCAGAATAGACGCTGCTCTTTACAAGTCCTTTTACTTTATAGTCCATACTTAAGCTCTTCCTTTGCAAACTGCTTGTAGTTTTCATAATAAAACTGAGATCTTAAAGTCGTAAGATCTTCAGGAGTCGTAACCTTTATGTTAAATCTTTCTCCGATGAAAATATGGACCTTTTCGCCAAGCTCGATAAACAGCTCGCTTGAAGAAACAGGATTTGTAATTCCTCTCTTATATGCTTCATCATGTGCCCACAAGATTCTCTCCATTGTATATCCCTGAGGAGCTTGAGTAATGTACATAGTGCTTCTCTGATAGCTCTTGCCGCAGGTTTCGCCGTCCTCGCTGTATAAAAGAGAATCTATGCTCGGAGTTACAGGAACTGCTGTTTTATATTTTTTAGTATCGTTTATGCAATTTGTGATAAGCTGCTGTGAAAGCATCGGGCGAACTCCGTCGCATATCAAAATGATGTCCTCAGGATCTTTTGAAAATTCAGCCGTTGCAACTACACCATTGTGAATAGAATCAAATCCGTTTATTCCGCCGGGAACTATCGTTTTCACCTTAGGGACCTTAAACTGATCGATAAGCTCCTTAAGGTAATCTATCCAGTCCTCTTTACATGCAATTACAATTGCATCAACCTCGGGGTGACGTGCAAAATGCTCCATTGTGTGAATGATGATAGGCTTTCCGCCTACCTCTAAAAACTGTTTAGGCATATCAGAAGATTTCATTCTTGCGCCTATTCCTCCCGCAAACAACATAGCAGTTATCATTTTAAACACTCCTTACTTTATAACAACGACTACGTTCCCCGCCTCTAAGGTGGCGGACAACTTAGCCTTTCAGGGCTAATGCCCTGTCGTTTGTTGAATGACGGGGCATTGCCCCTTATTGAAGCCCTATCACTTTCAAAATTCTTTTTGTTGCATTACCGTCGCACATCTGCATATGATATCGGTAACATTCTTCCAAGTCCTTGGAACTTCTGTTTGAAGCTTCCTGCTCTACAGCATCTTTAAGCTCCTTTTCATTTTTTGCCACAGTAGTCGGATACGAATTATAATCAACATAAAATCCGTGATTCTTTTCATATTCGTCAAGATCCGGTGCAAACAGCACAAACGGCTTTTTATATGCAAGATAATCAAACACAACCGATGAATAATCTGTTATAAGAAGATCCGCTACAGGCAAAAGCCTTTCGCTCGGTATCTTACAGCTCACCCTGTCAGGATTTGCATTTTCAAAATGAGGGTGAAGTTTTTTTACCAAAAAGAAGCCGTCAAGTTGCAAAAACGCCTTATCTATTTCCTCTTCTCCGACAAGTTTCGGATCAGAAGCATTCCCTCTGAAAGTCGGAAGCCAAAGAGCAATTTTCTTGCCTCGAGCCTCAGGATAAACCTTATAAAACTCATTTATGCATTCTTCATTATACTTATTGTCAAAATAAATATCGCTTCTTGAGATTCCCGTAGGCTTAACCACGCCTTTTGGCTGTCTTAAAGACTTTTCTATTATTTCAACACAGCATGGTGAACTGACGGTAAGCAAATCATAATTTTTGAAAACATTTCCTTTATACATTTTCGGAACGGAATCCTCTGTATCATATCCCGCTTTTTTTAAAAGTCCTCCGGAATGCCAAAGCTGAATAACTTTAGTCCCTTTTCGTTTTTTGCATGAGGAAACAGGCAGAAAGTTATCACAGATAAAAACATATTCAGCCGTTGCATAAAGCTTCATAAACTTACTCAGCCATTTAAAAAGTCCTAAAAATCCTACTTTGCTGAAATTCAAATATCTCTCGCATATCTCGATGTCTTTAATACTACCCTGTAATTTATATTCTTCCAGTGTTTTTTTCATGTATTCCATGCTGAAAGGAATCGAGTCGTGATGTGCATCTGCAAATACAACTAACCCTTTTCTTACTTTTTTAAAGCAGCAAAAAAAGTAAATTATCGGCAGATAAATGTGCTGAACAGCCATTTTAAAAATCTGTTTAAGATAAAAGCTAAGCCCCACGCACATTCACTCTCTTTCACCTGTTTGATCTAAATTTAAAACCTTTTAAAAGCAGCCAACAAGATATGCTTAATAATTATTATCTGCAAAAATAAATAAAATTTTATTCAAAAGTATTATATCATGCTTGCCACCTT
The DNA here is from genome assembly GCA_900553335.1 of uncultured Ruminococcus sp. Lineage (GTDB taxonomy): Bacteria > Bacillota > Clostridia > Oscillospirales > Ruminococcaceae > UMGS1601. The sequence goes on from USCU01000167.1 coordinate 3,244, forward strand.
TTGTCAAACTTTTACATTCGGCGTATCATTATTTAAAACTATGGCGTAACAAAAACGGAAGCAGATTTTGCTCCGCTTCCGTTATCCTTTTACCAAAGAACTGCAATGCTCTTTGCATGTGAATTTATCCTTCCGACATCTG
>USCU01000168.1 GCA_900553335.1 uncultured Ruminococcus sp.
TACACAGAGTAGATCGTCGGCAGCGTCAGATGTGTATAAGAGACAGTGCTTATATTTATTGCGGCGAGAACATTTGACAGCTCTGATGGATTTTCGTATAAAGCTTTGGGAGGTTCGTTGGTTGGAATATTTGCATTTCTGGTATTTGCAGAAACTCAAGGTTTAAGCTATTTTACGACCTATTCCTCCGGAACGGACGAAATGGGAGAACCCGTAAATAAAGCCGGCGGGATTTTGTTTTCATTTTTAGCGGTTGCTGTATATTTTGCGCTTGTCAGCGGTATTAAAAAAGCCGGAACAAACAAGCTCAAAAGCGGACTGAAAATAGCTCTTTGTGCAGTAGTGTGTCTTGAAATGGGAATTGTTTCGTTTGACACGCTTCAGAAGATAGATGACGATGTAGCCTATAGCAATTACACCTCATACGAAGATTATATGACGGAAATGAGAAGAGTTGTAGACGGGGTGCAGGACGGTGACGGCGGACTGTACCGAATGGAAAAAACGTTTTTGAGAACCGTTTGCGATCCTATGGGAATGGGGTATGCAGGAATCTCTCATTCCTCTTCTACGATGAATACACCGGCGCTTACCATGCTTCATGCGCTTGGCTACGGCTACGGCGGCAATTATACTGTATATAACGGATCGACTTATGTAAACGATATGCTTTTTGATATTAAATATCTTTTGTCAAAGAGCGATGATATATTTTCTTCATTTGCTCCCGTTCAGATAAAGAATGTGCCATCGTTGTATCAGAAAACGGATGAGTATGAAGTAGTTGACGCTTCGTCTGATACAATGTCAAAGGGAACGATTTCTGTGTATAAAAATCCGTATGCGTCGTCATATGCTTATATGGCAGACGAATCGGTTTTAAATCTCAGCCTTCTCAGCGATAACGTTTTTGAAAATCAGAATAATCTGCTTTGTGCAGTAACAGATAAGAAAGAGGAATATCTTGTGCCGTTGGCTTTTGAGGAAGCGGGTACTGAAAATCTGGCTGCTGAAAGTATGTCTGACGGAACTACACGGTATTTTCATGCGGCTGATGAGGCTGCTGAGTGTCATATAGACTATGTTGTGACAATGAATGAGGACGGACCGTTTTATATGTACCTTCCCACGAATTACGAGCGAAAATGCAATGTTTGGTATTATAACGATGACGAGTTTATGGAGGCTGCAGAGCAAACAGGAGGAGAACCTGCTATGGACTTTGCAGGTTCGTACTTTGAGGGCGATGATTACAGAATACTTTCTCTTGGAGATTACAGTAAGGGCGACAAAATAAGAATAAGAATTACTGTGATTACCGAGGCATATTGGAAAGCACCGTGCTTTTATACTATCGACAGAGATGCTTTTGAAACTGCTGCACAAACTATTAAGGAAAATTCTCTTGATGTAACAGAACATACTGATAGAAGTCTAAGAGGAACGGTAACAGCAAAAGCAGGTCAGGTTCTTTTAACGACTATTCCTTATGAGGATGGCTGGAAAATAGAAGTTGACGGAAAACCGGTAAGTCCTAAAAAAGCCGTTGACGGTGCACTTATAGCGATCGAAGTTCCTGAGGGAGAACACACGGTAAGCATGACGTTTATGCCGGACTACTTTGTTTTTGCAATACTTATATCAGTCCTAGGTCTTTTGATATGCGCGGTGATATTTGTTTTGCAGTATAAAAACGGAGCGTTGTATGAAAAAATCAGAACAAAGTTTAAAAGTTGACAAAACCATTTATTTTTCATCGTTGACAAGCATAGGTTAATTATTTATGATAAGGACAGGAGGCAAAAATGCCTTCTGTTTTTTGTTTTATGAAAGGAGATAAACATGAAAAAAAGACTGACCTATTCTTCCGTGATTCCGATAATTTTTTGCACAGCGGCGCTGCTCATATCTGCTGCGGCAGTGGCAAGTGAGTTTATAGGAAGATATACCTATTCCAGATTGTTTTCACAAAACGTAAGCTATATAGTTAGCAATAGCTCATTTGAGTTTTTTGAAAGCTACAGTAAGGTGATATTACTTACAGTATTGTCTGTGATATTTTTAATAGCCCAGATTAGTTCGTTTAAAGTTAAAAAGGTCGGAGGCACAGAGCTTTCGCTGACCTTCGGAATATCCTTGCTGATATTTATTTTCTCAATATCAACTATCTACAGCCACTATAGTACGGGTGGATATCACAGTATCTTTTCTCTTAAAAACGAGGAGCTGTTTATGTTTTTATTTAAAGAGGGAATTGAGTGGACAACAGCGATTGCTTCGTTATTTATAATTTTAAGCTCGTTAATTTTGATTATAAGGCTATCAAAGGAGCATTTCAAAGCTGAAGTTGAGATAAAAAGAAAGGAAGGAACTGAAAATATCGTTCCTGAAAATGACAAAGGGCTTGTGTTTTAATCTTGGCGGCATCAAAATGATGCCGCCTTTTTTGTTGCAGTAACTGAAGTTTTATGGTATACTTATTTATAAATAAACGGTTTACAAGGAGCTTAAGAGCTATGAGAGAAAGTATACTTACAATACCTATAAATGAAATTTTTGAGCCGAAATGCGGGTGCCCGATTTGTCTTATGAGGGATATGCTTGAAAACAGAGCAGTCGAATATATAATGGGATCTGCTATGATGGAGCCTGATGTCAGAATAGAAACCAACAAGCAGGGATTTTGCAAAACGCATTTCGATAAAATGCTGGCACAGAAAAACAGGTTGTCGCTGGCTCTTTTGCTTCAATCACATTTGCAGGAGCTTGACAAAAACATTTTTGCAAAGAAGAGTATTTTTGAAGGACTAAATGCGAAGCAGAAACGAGCAACGGCGGTAAATAAGGATTGCTTTGTTTGTTCTAAAATTGAATGGGGAATGTCAAGGCTCGTTCAAACGGCTTTCGATATGTACTCTCAAAGTAAGGAGTTCAGGGATTTGTTTGGGCAGCAAGAGCAGCTTTGTGTAAATCACTACGATATGCTAGTTTCGCTGAGCGATGGAAAAATGGATAAAAAGTACCGTCAGCAGTTTGTGAAGTCGTGTGATGAGCTTGTTAAAAAGGGGCTTAAGGTCTTGATAGATGATGTAACTCATTACTGTAATATGTACGACTATAGAAATACGGGTAAGAATGCCGATTGGGGCAGCTCAAAAGATTCTATTGAGCGGGCGATAAGATTTTTGACTACAAGATAGCATTTATGAGTAGTTTTTTGGACTTGGATTTAAAGAATTAAGTCGTGTCGGCACTTTCCGTGTGATGTAATCGAATCGTAATTATTTTAACGCTTTTTCGACTTATTTTTTTGTTAAATAAAAATTATTATTAGTGTGCTGATTATTTAAAAGGTTTGGAGGA